>JBAVPS010000241.1:0-7037 GCA_049693315.1 Rhizomicrobium sp.
CGTTATCCATACCGGTTCGATCTGCTGCGTCACAAACGAGCTAACCGCCCCACACCTAGGGAGACCGCCGATGGTAAAGCCTTCGCCGCTCTGGATACTGGCTACCGTAGCCCTGCTGACCACCACCCCACTGGCCGCACAGGAAAAGGGCCAATTTAATGGCTTCCTCTACGAGGTGCTCGACGCCATCGGGACCGAGGATGAAGGGCCGATCTATTTCCTGCAGCAATTTAACGGCACCGACCTGCCCATTCTGAAAAAAGCTGCCAAAGACCGTGAAGACGACACCTTGCAGGGGCTGATCGGCAAGAAGGTCACGATTGAGGGCAATATGCTGGGCCAATCGATCGAATATAAGCGGATCGGCCCCTACGCAGCGACCAAACCGTAAGCCAAACGACACCCCAAACACCTAAAAAGAATCGCCCGAGGCAGCGCGTGCGCCCCGGGCCTGTCACAATGCCACCTCAGGCGGCATTCTCTTATTAATTCCCGCATAAATGGCCATGCTGCGGCATGTTCGACCTAAGCACCTGCGCAAGCGTGATTTTTCCAAGATATGGGATAAAATCGACCGCCGAGGGGCCGGGTGGAAGGGGCAAAAAACACCCATCTGCGGCTGCATGTCGCAAGCTGGATCCCCCAGCCAAATATCCTCAATAAAAACAAGTATTTTCCATACCGCATTTCAATTTTATCCTGTTTTTTCAGGATTATTTATCCTTAAGACGCATGGTTCAGCCCCCCGCCGCGCTTGCAAAAATGACGCATACTAAATACTTCTATGACATGACAGCCGATGCTAGAGACGGGCAAACAACCGCGCTTTAGCGGGTGGAAATTTTATCTCTAGGAGGTATCGAAGTGGATCTTACCGGACAGACAACTGCCGCGAAGGATTCCGTCCGTACCAAGGAAGCCAGCAAGCTTTCTTCTGCGAAGGAATTTTTGGGCACCGTTTGGAAGAATGAAATCGACGTTCGCGATTTCATTCAGCAGAATTACACGCCCTATGAAGGGGACGAGTCCTTCCTGGCCCCCGCCACCGAGCGCACCAAGGCCTTGTGGGCAGAAGTGCTTGATCTGATGGCGCAGGAACGTGCCAAGAACGGCACGCTCGACATGGACACCAAGATCGTGTCGACCCTGGTGTCGCATGACGCTGGCTACATCGATCGCGATCTGGAGCAGATCGTCGGCCTGCAGACCGACAAGCCGTTCAAGCGCGCCCTGATGGCCTATGGCGGCATCCGTATCGCCGAAAAGGCGATGGAAGCCTATGGCTATCATGTTGACCCGGAAGTCCATGACTTCTTCGCCAAACACCGCAAGACCCACAATGACGGCGTCTTCGATGTGTACACCGACGCGGTGCGTAAGGCTCGTTCGTCGCACATCCTGACCGGCCTGCCGGACGGTTATGGCCGTGGCCGCATCATCGGCGACTATCGCCGCGTTGCCCTTTATGGCGTCGACGCCCTGATCGCCGAGCGTAAGGCTCAGTTCAAGCTGCTCGAAAGCCCGATCACCGAAGAAACCATCCGCGCCCGCGAGGAACTGGCTGAACAGGCCAAGGCCCTCAAGGAACTGAAGGCGATGGCGAAGTCCTACGGCATCGATATCTCGAAGCCCGCGACCAACGCCAAGGAAGCCATCCAGTGGACGTATTTCGCCTATCTGGGTGCGGTCAAGGAACAGAACGGTGCCGCCATGTCGCTGGGCCGGGTCTCGACCTTCCTCGACATCTACATTGAGCGTGATCTGGCCGCTGGCATCATCACGGAATCCGAAGCGCAGGAATTCATCGACCACTTCATCATGAAGCTGCGTATGGTCCGTTTCGCCCGCACGCCGGAATACAATGACCTGTTTTCGGGCGACCCGACCTGGGTGACCGAGTCCCTGGGTGGTATGGGCATTGATGGCCGCACGCTGGTCACCAAGACCTCGTTCCGCTTCCTGCACACGCTGATGAACATCGGCACGGCGCCGGAACCGAACCTGACCGTGTTGTGGTCGAAGGCCCTGCCGGAAGCGTTCAAGAAGTACGCCTCCAAGGTGTCGATCGAAACCAGCTCGATCCAGTACGAGAACGACGACCAGATGCGCCAGTATTGGGGCGACGACTACGGCATTGCCTGCTGCGTCTCCGCCATGCGTATCGGCAAGCAGATGCAGTTCTTCGGTGCCCGCGCCAACCTGGCCAAGACCCTGTTGTACGCAATCAACGGCGGCAAGGACGAATTGTCGGGCGAGCAGATCGGTCCGGAGATCGAGCCGATCACCTCGGAATACCTCGACTATGATGAAGTCATGAAGAAGTTCGACTTCATGATGGATTACCTGGCGGGCGTTTACATGGATGCGCTGAACTGCATCCACTACATGCACGACAAGTATTGCTACGAGCGCATCATGATGGCGTTGCATGATCGCGAAATCTTCCGGACCATGGCTTGCGGCATCGCCGGCCTGTCGGTTGCGGCGGACTCGCTGTCGGCCATCAAGTTTGCCAAGGTTAAGCCGATCCGTAACGAAAAGGGCATTGCCATCGATTTCGTTACCGAAGGCGACTACCCCTGCTATGGCAACAATGACGACCGCGTTGACGACATCGCCGTCGATCTGGTCAAGCGCTTCATGCACAAGCTGGAATCCAAGCCGACCTATCGTGGCTCGACCCAGACCCAGTCGATCCTGACCATCACCTCCAACGTGGTGTACGGCAAGAAGACCGGCACGACACCGGATGGCCGTAAGGTCGGTGTTCCGCTGGCGCCGGGTGCCAACCCGATGCATGGCCGTGACAAGAAGGGCGCTCTCGCCTCGCTGTCGTCGGTCGCCAAGCTGCCCTACAAATATTCTCAGGACGGCATCTCCAACACCTTCTCGATCGTCCCCGGCGCGCTGGGTAAGACCGAAGGTGAACGCATCGACAATCTGGCCGGTATGCTGGACGGTTATTTCGCCAAAATGGCTCACCATTTGAACGTCAACGTGTTCAATCGTGAGACCCTGCTCGACGCCATGGATCATCCGGAGAAGTATCCGCAGCTGACCATCCGCGTTTCGGGTTATGCTGTGAACTTCATCAAGTTGACGAAGGAACAGCAGAAGGACGTCATCAGCCGTACCTTCCATCAGGCCATGTAATCGCCTGATTAAGACAAGTAATGAAACGGCACGGTGCAAACCGTGCCGTTTTTTTTACTAATACTGTGTGCCGCAACCGGCTTGAATGCGGTAATGAAAATGCGTATTTTCCTTACGTAATTTGCGCATCAGGCACGAGTCGGAAATTACACAGGCTTCCATTTAAAGCGGCGCTGAATGTCAGGCCGTAACACACCGGGAAGCGCCTGAAGGAGGCAAACATGGACGTCGAAGGTTATATTCATTCCGTCGTGGCCGGTGGTGGCGTCGATGGCCCCGGTATGCGTTTTGTCGTCTTCACGTCGGGTTGCCGCCTGCGCTGCCAGTATTGCCACAATCCCGATTCCTGGATCATGGAAGATGGTGAAAAGACCACTTCCTCCAAACTGATCAAGGAAATCTCGGGCTACAAGGAATTCCTCCTCGGTAAGGGCGGCGTGACCGCTTCGGGCGGCGAACCGCTGGCCCAGCCGGAATTCATCACGGCGCTGTTTCAGGGCTGTCAGGAGATGGGGCTGCACACCGCGCTCGACACCTCGGGCTTCCTGGGTGACAACGCCACGAAAGAGCTCCTGGACGCCACCAATCTGGTGCTGCTCGACATCAAGAATTTCGATCCCAAGGTGTACGAGACCGTTACCGGGGCTGAACTGGCTCCGACGCTACGCTTTGCCGAACGTCTGGCCGCGGAAAAGCGCCCGATGTGGATCCGTTATGTTCTGGTGCCGGGCCTGACCGACGATGTCGAAACCATCACCAAGCTGGCCAAATACGCCCGCGATCTTGGCAATGTCGAACGGGTCGAGGTGCTGCCCTTCCACAAGATGGGTGAACCCAAATGGGAAGCCTTGGGCTATGACTATAAGCTGAAGAATACCGAGCCGCCCACGCCAGAAAAGACCGCCGAAGTGCGCGCGATTTTCTGGGCCGAGGGTGTTCCGGCCGTCTGATCTTCCCCCCGTATAATTTCTCACCCAAAGCCCGCCGTCAGCCCCCACAAAAACAGCAATACAGGGGCGGCGGCCGGGCAAAATTAACGCCTCGTCAACATTCCCCGACAAATAATGCCTGCACCGAAACAACCATTACGTGTTGTTTCGATTTGTTGCGTGCGTTGAAACTATAAAATTAACGCCGTAATTAGCGGCCGGATGCGTTTGGGGACGCCATATGAAACTCACAACCGACCATTTCGAGGGGCTCGACGCACAACTGGCCACGCTTATCGACAGCGTTGCCGCCGGGGGCTTTCACGAGACCGCCGCCCTGCTACGTATGGCACGGCTGGATTTGCGGACCCGGGCCTATGGCATCACCCAGGGGGAACTGGATGCGCTGCTCTATTTCCTGCGCCGCGACCATGACAAAAGCGCGAAGGTCAGACCTTCGCGCTTTGCCGAAAACTAATTCAAAAGACCAGATCGTTCAGGCCCCGGAATTCAGGGCCCGGTGACCTTGAAGCCCTCGGCCCGCAGCAGGGCCGGAACACTATCCGGCCCGACCAGATGGCCAACACCGACCACGACAAGGACATTCTTCTTTTCACCCGCCATGGCCCCGATCTGGCGAACCCAGTTGCGATTACGATCGGTCAGAAACTGCCCCCGCAGCGCCGGATAATCCGCCATGTCCTGACCAACAGCCGCATCGACGCCCCTGGCATCACCCTTAGCCCAGGCCGCAACCAGCCCCTTCAGTTCGGCCACGGCATGGGGAAAATCCTGTAAGCTGTCTTCCAGCATCTGCCGTTCCGTCACCGGGTCAGCGGGCACCAGCAGCGCCATCTGCTGATCCACCGTTTCCAGATAGCGAACCGTTTTGCCGGCATCTTTGGCCCGCTGCATCAGCACGAAATCCGGTCCGGCCTCGGTCATGCCGGACTGGCGCATCACCGCGGTGTCGAGCAGCAGCGAAACCAGCCAGGGGCGTTTGTCAGCCAGCGCGGCTTCAGACCAGTTAAGCTGCCCGACCACTTTGGCAAAATTCGCGCGCGCTGTGGGCGACAGCTGTGAAGCCAGCGTCTTGCCTGCCGGTAAGGTGCCTTGCGTATCACGCGCCTTGACCAGAGCGGTTTGCAGCGCGCTATCGACCGGAATTTCAAACACCACCACATCGGCAGCTTTAAACGCCGCCATCAGCTCGGGCGTTTGCCAGTCAATACCGGCGGGCAGCACATGGACCGAGCCGAACAGCGTAACACTGCCGCCCTTGCCCTGTACCCGCCACAGCGCCGGTTTGGCATGTAAGCTGTTCGCGTGGGCGGCATTGGCCGCCAGCACCGGTGCCGCTGACAGAGGTGCCAGCAACAGAGCAATAAAACCGATGGCGGAGAAGACTTTTCGTAGCGGGGCGATCATGGCACCGAACGAGCAAGGCTTCATTCTTCTTCCCCGAATTTGGCCTCGATCAGCGCCAGAATTGCGGTCAGTGCAGCCGGTGCATCTTCACCTGCCGCCGAGATTTCTACCGTGCTGCCGACACCCGCCGCCAGCAACATCAAGCCCATGATCGAACGTGCATCGACACATTGGCCATCCCGGCTGACCGTGATGTGTGCGGTAAAGCGCGCCGCGGCTTCAACCAGCTTGGCCGATGCCCGGGCATGCAGCCCGCGCTTGTTGATGATTTTGGCCTTCGCCTGGACCCGTACCGCGCTCATACACCGCCACCTGCCAGATCAGCCGAACCGGCGCGCATATATTTGCGCCCGGCCTCGATCGCATCACGCACAGCCACATCCAGCGGCATGGTGGTGCGGGCTTCCATCAGCTTGATCAGGCTGGGCAGATTGATACCCGCCAGCACTTCCACCTTGTTCGGCTCCAGCAAGGTCAGCGACAGATTGCACGGCGTGCCGCCGAACATATCGGTGGCGATCACCACGCCTTCGCCCAGGTCGACCGCCTTGACCGCACCAGCGATTTCACGCTGCCGCCGTTCAATATCGTCTTCCGGGCCGATGCAGACCGCACGCAAATGCGTCTGCGGCCCAACGACATGTTCCATGGCGCAAATAAATTCATGGGCCAGACGGCCATGCGTTACCAGAACTACACCGAGCATTACCATTCGCTCCAACGATCATCCACGGCAGGCTTTCAGCCACAGCGGACGGATAAACAAAAGCGGGCTACTATACCCGCAAGACACTTACTATAACGTATTTATCCCCTCGCGGTGCAAGCCATGTGCGAAGGCTGCCGCCGCCAGCAGAATTTTGGCCACCACCGCCAGACCGGGGTTGATCCGCAGGAACGGTGGCGCGGCATTTTCGGGCAGAATCAACGGCCCCGGCAACTGAAAATAGGCCTGCTGCGGCATACGCGGCCCCGTACACAGCTCCACCACCAGACCAACCCGACACTCCGCAACAAAGGGTTGCGAAACGATACCGATCTCGCGAAGCTCGATCAGCCCGGCCAGCGGTCCCGGCGCACGGGCATAGAGCAGATCATCACGGACAAACAGCTCGGTCTGATCGTCGGCCACCAACGTGGCCCCCCGCTCCATCAGCTGAAGCGCCAGTTCCGACTTGCCAGCACCACTGGCCCCCAGCAGCACCACCCCGGCATCGGCAGGGGCACCGAACGCAGCCCCCGCATTGCCGATCATCACCGCGCTGGCGTGAAACGTAATCGCGGTCATGACTGGAATGCCCGCGGTAGCTCGACCAGGAAACGCGCCCCGCCGCCTTCGCGGTTTTCCGCCCAGGCACGACCGCCATGGCTGTTGATGATCTGGCGCACAATCGACAGGCCCAGACCGGAATTATTGCCAAAGCCCTGCTCGGCCGGACGCGAGGTGTAGAAGCGCTGGAATATCCGCTCAAGGCTTTCCGGTGGAATACCGGGGCCACGATCCTCGACCGCGATGCACACCATACC
>JBAVPS010000242.1:0-1540 GCA_049693315.1 Rhizomicrobium sp.
AATGCGCACTGCGAACCTGTTCACGGCGGTGTGGCGGCAAGCTACTGGGTCCCCTTCCCTCGGTCTCGCTACCGCTCGACCTCGCCGGGGATGACAAGTGTGTGTGGTAAGTAACGCGCCACCACCATCTCACCATGGTGAAATTCAGTGCCTTGCGGAAATACGCTCATGCTTCACCTCCCTCGACAGGCTCGGGATGAGGGCTCAGCATGAGGAACGTGCTTTACCCTTGCAAAATTTCCTCATCATGAACCCGTCAAAGGATGAGCCCCCCTTTTCCTCCCCTGCGTTACCACGGGTGAGGAAAAGAGGATATTACCCCAGAAATTCCACCACGGCTTTTGCGGCCCGTAGAGATGGCGCTTCGCCGCCGAGGCCCATGGCCTGCATGGCGGCGAACTGGTCCGCACGCTGACGATCAGCCAGCGCGGTATCGGTGAAGCGGGCAATCACCGCATCGCCTAATTTTTCCGCTGTGCAGTTGCCCTGAATGAATTCGGGCATCACTTCGGCATCAGCGATCAGGTTGGTCAGGCTGGCGAACTTCACATGAATAAACCGGCGCACCAGCGCGGCGGTGATCGGGGCGACGTGATAGCCCACCACGGTCGGCGTGCCCGACAGCGCCAGTTCGGTCGTCACCGTACCCGACGCGGCCAGTGCCACATCGGCGGCATCAAAGGCAGCGAATTTATCGGCCTCGCCTTCAATATAGTGCAGTGGCGCGGGCCAGTTTTGCGTTTCGGCCCGCACCCGGTCCGCCACATGCGGCACCAGCGGAATAAAGGTCACAAGGCCCGGCACCGCCGCCGCCACACGTGCCACCGCATCGCGGAAGGGCGCTAACAGATGGCTCACCTCGCCATTGCGGCTGCCGGGCAGCACGCCCAGCAACGGCGCATTCGGTGCAATGCCAAGGCGCGCGCGTAAAGCATCTCCGCCCACCATCTTGGCGGCGCGTTCCACCGCCGGGTGGCCGACAAAGACCGATTTTAAGCCATATTTTTCAAAGAACGGTGGCTCGAACGGCAGCAGCGCCAGCACCAGATCAAGATATGTCGCCATCGATTTGGCGCGATAGGACCGCATCGCCCAGACCTGCGGGGCGACGTAATTGATGATCCTGATATCCGGTGCGGCCTTGCGAATCCGGCGGGCAACGCGCTGGGTGAATTCCGGGCTGTCGATGATGATAACGGCATCGGGTTTGGCCGCAACGGCAAAGCCGACCACCTGCCCGATCAGGCCAAGGATCTGCGGAATGCGCGGCACGATTTCGACAATGCCCATCACCGAGGTGGCTTCAAGCGGGAACAGGGTCTGGAACCCCAGAGCGGCCATCGCCTCGCCGCCGACACCGCAAAACTCGACCGCCCCGCCGGTGATCTGGCGTAAGGATGTCATCAACTGCGCACCCAGGAGATCGCCCGACGGCTCCCCACACACGATCATCAGACGTAACGGTTTCATGGCTTATTTTCCGGTGTGTGGTCTCACCCTTCGACAGGCTCAGGGTGAGGAAAAAAGTGAGAAAACTATA
>JBAVPS010000243.1:0-4319 GCA_049693315.1 Rhizomicrobium sp.
CGCCAAATTCATGGACCGGCCGACCGCAACCCATCTGTTGTTTGTTGATGCCGCGATTGGCTTTCTGCCCGATCAGGTCCAGCGCCTGCTTGATGCAGACAAGGATATTGCCGCCGGGGTTTATGCACAGGCCGGGGTCTATTGGAACGATGCCGCGCTGGAGCGGGTTAACCGGGGCGAGTCGCTGGAAACCGCGGCGCTGCATTATTCCGCCCGCCCACTGCGCCCCATGGTCAGTGACGGCGACTTTGCCGAAACCGATTTTGCCGAAGCCGGTTTCATGCTGATCAAACGCACCGTCTTCGTGAAGATGTTTGCCGCCCATCCCCAGCTGCAATACCGCAAGGTGCAAGGCGATGGCCCGGCCCAGCAAAGCCCGCATCAATACGCCCTTTTCGAACCCTTCATCGAACGCTCAAGCGATACCTATTTTTGCGACAGCGGAGCCTTTTGCCGGCGCTGGCGCAACATTGGCGGTCAGATCTGGATCGACACCGCCAGCGCGCTGTACCGCATCGGCCCGCTGGAGTTTTTTGCCAGTCCGAAAGATCGCTATGCCGGTGCGCCTGAAAGCACCGCGCCGTAATATGCATCCCGGTCTTTGAGTGGCTTGGGTGCAAACTGCCGGTGGGAAATTTTTTCCGGGACCACAGCGGCAGCACCACAGCACCCAGACGGTGCCCCCGGTGGTACGCGTAAAGCCCGCAAGGCGTAAAAGGCGGGAAAATACCGGGGCTTACCTAAGCCCGGCTTCAGTGGCAGACATATTGCATACCAGTGTAACCGACGAAGAAATCGATCGTTTTTCCACACCGGAGCCAAATGCTCCGGACGCACCGGAAAAGCGATAGTCCTAGGAGAAGCTGATGTCCTTGCCCAAACCGGTCCATCTGTTCGTGGCCACACCCTGCTTTGGCGGGGTGGTGCATCAACGCTATATGCAATGCGTGTATATGCTGATGCAGTACGGCACCTCGCACGGCTTCCGTGTTTCGGTCGAGCTGATGGGGCGCGAATCGCTCATCACGCGGGCCCGCAACATGCTGGTGTCCAAATTCATGGACAGCGACGCCACCCACCTTCTGTTCATCGACGCCGACACCGGTTTTGAAATTCCGCAGGTGATGCGCATGGTCGAGTTTGACCAGGACGTCGTCGCCGGCATGTATCCGCTGAAGCTGATCGACTGGGACGACAATTCGCTGGCCCGCGCCCGTGGTGGCGAGCCGCTCGATTACGCGCCGATCCGCTTTGTCGGCACCCCGCTGATGCCGCTGAAGCGTCAGGGTGCCTTTGTCGAGGCCGAATATGCTGGCACCGGCTTCATGATGATCAAGCGCGAAGTCATCGCCCGCATGTTCGAGGCCTATCCCAACCTGCACTATAAATGCGCGCACAACAGCGCTGAGGGCTATTTCAGCCCCAACCAGTACGCCCTGTTCGATACCGCGATCGATCCCGAGACCCAGGAATATCTCAGCGAGGACTATGCCTTCTGTCAGCGCTGGCGCAAGCTGGGTGGCAAGGTGTGGCTCGATACCGAAAGCCGTCTGGTGCATATCGGCAATCACGAATTCTTTGCCAGCCCCAAGAGCCGCTTCCTGCAATATGAAATGGGCGAGGCACCGACACCCGAAACCGCACCGGAAGCCCCGCAGCAGCCCAATCCGGCCAAAACACCGCACCTGCGTCTGGTACCAAACCGGTAGGGTTGAACCGACACGTCTGTTTCCCATATCCTCTACATCGCAAAAGCCGCCCCTTCATGGGCGGCTTTTTTATTTTCGATCTGGAGGGGCAGACGATGAGGAATGCAAAACCGATTACGCTCGAAATAAAAATTGCACGCTGCCGGGCAGAATTAAGCGCACAATATCTCCGCCTATCAGTGCTCAAACTCACTCAGTTACTAAAAAAGTATGATCCCGATCAACCACGCGCCCCAGCTGGAAACCAAGATGGGGGAAGATGGGTATCTGATGGGGGGAATCCCGATGCAAGGAAGCAAAAACACACACTTAAAAATCCATCAGATTATATCGGGCAAGTTTACCGCAACAATAAAGGCCACTCCGAATGCGTCGAGTTTGCCAAACAAGTTGGCGGAGCTGGGCCAACAAAAGAATGGCGGCAGGGGGACTCAATATCTCCGGAAAAACCACCCCCTATAGGAACATGGGTCGCTACTTTCGTTAATGGTAAATATTACGGTCATGTTGGAACTTTCGCAGGATATGAAGGAAATGGAACACTCGTTCTTATTGACCAATACAATAGTAGCGGGGGCGTTAAGCGGACCGAATATCATAAGAAACCTGCCAATTTTTCCGGAAAATTAGTAACGATCCGACGAAATATCACGTCGTACTATGGTAATATTACTACAATAAATTGCAGCATACGGAGACATTCGCAATGAGATGCTTCTATTCATTTCTTATTGTTTTTCTTTACTGTCCCGCAATGGCCGAAAATCATATCTTCACCTGCCCGACAGCACTAGAAGTTGCGGAAACAGCAGAAGAATCGACATTGGGATGGAAAATTTATCAGGCCACCCTACCACACAGACTTTTTACCGTTTCGATCGTTGCGGCTGATGGCGACAATATCCGGGAAGATACCGAAAAAGGTCTTGGACACGGCCGCGTCGAATACCGCTGGGATTTAACCACCACCAAAAACGTGCCGAAATTTGTAGAATGCGAATACAGCCAAACTAATCTGCGCTTGCATCGCCCCCTGCCGCCCCAGCTCAGCACGTGCCGCATTCAAACCAGAGCAGTGCATGGCCCCGATATGGGAAATACGCTGATCTGTCAGTAGTCCGGCGGTGTTTTGCATGCACAAATGCCAGGGTCAGGACCGGTTAACTACAGGGGTTCTGCGCGAGCAGATAGACATCATTCTGGATAATCCGGATGACGCCTACCCACGCCGAAAACACCCAATCATCGGCCAGATCTGGCGCAGCACGCCGCAAGGCTACCTGCCGGTTACCAACAAAAAAGGCGGGCATTAAACCCGCCTTTTTCGTATGCGATACCGTTTTGATCAGATCTTCTGATCGTATTCGCCGACTTCCGTGTGCTTGGACAGGCGGGCGTCGAGATCCTTGAAGATTGCGTGCATACCGTCTTCGGATACCGGGCTTTCGACCACCACGACCAGCGACGGCTTGTTCGACGAGGCGCGCACCAGACACCAGGTGCCATCTTCCAGCGTGACGCGCACACCGTTCACGGTGACGATAGAAACGATATTCTGGCCAAGGATCTTTTCGCCCTTAGCCTTCATATCCTCATATTCTTTGGTGACGGCTTCGACCACGGCATATTTGGCCGCGTCGTTGCAATAGGGGCTCATGGTCGGCGACGACCAGGTCTTGGGCAACGAGGCCACCAGCTCCGACATCTTCTTGCCACCGGCACGATCCAGCATTTCCAGAATAGCGATGGCGGCAATCGAGGCATCGTCATAACCGCGGCCAACCGGCGCGTTGAAGAAATAATGCCCGCTCTTTTCAAATCCGGCGACAGCCTTCAGTTCGGACGTGCGGCGCTTAATGTAGGAATGGCCGGTCTTCCAGTAATCCACCGTAACACCATTGGCTTTCAGCACCGGGTCAATGGTGTAGATCGCGGTCGATTTCACATCGACGACGAACTGGGCGTTGGGAATCCGGCTCGACAGATCACGGGCCAGCAGCACGCCGGTCTTGTCCGCGAAAATTTCGTTGCCGGTATCATCCACCACGCCACAACGGTCGCCATCACCATCGAAACCCAGGCACAGCTCGGCCTTATGTTCCTTCACCGCATCGGCCATGGCATGCAGCATGTGCATGTCTTCCGGATTCGGATTGTATTTCGGGAAGGTGAAATCGAGTTCCTGATCCATCGGGATCACGTCGGCGCCAATGCGCCGCAGCACATCGACCACGAAAGCGCCCGCGGTGCCGTTGCCGGTCGCCGCCACCACCTTGATCGGGCGCGACAGCTTGTGGCCCTTGGTCACGTCGTTGATATAGGTCTCGCGGAAATTCTCGATGAATTTGTAGCTGCCGCCGGCACGGGGCTTACCCTCGCCAGCCAGCACGATTTCCTTGAGCCGGGTCATTTCGACCGGCCCGAAGGTCAGCGGACGCTGCGCCCCCATCTTCACCCCGGTCCAGCCGTTTTCATTGTGACTGGCCGTCACCATCGCCACCGCCGGCACATCCAGCGCGAACTGGGCAAAATAGGCGATCGGGGTCAGCGCCAGACCAATATCCAGCACCTCGCACCCGGCCTGCATCAGACCAATGGTCAGGGCCTGTT
>JBAVPS010000244.1:0-2350 GCA_049693315.1 Rhizomicrobium sp.
GCGTAAGGTACCGGGTGTCAAGCATCAGTCGGGTTGGAGCCAGGTCTCGCGCGAGGCGGCCGATGCGGTCAGCCTTGTCGATATCGTACCGGGAAAGGGGGCCTGAAGATGCTTATCGGTCTGGGTCATTATCTGGTGCTGGCCGCACTGTTGTTCACCATCGGGGTGGCGGGCATCTTCCTCAACCGCAAGAACCTGATCGTCATCCTGATGTCGGTCGAGCTGATCCTGCTGGCGGTCAACATCAACTTCGTCGCCTTCTCGCATTTTCGCGGCGATCTGGCTGGTCAGATTTTCACGCTGTTCGTGCTGACGGTCGCCGCTGCTGAAACCGCCATCGGTCTTGCCATTCTGATCATCTACTATCGCGGCCGCCGCACCATTGCGGTGGAAGACGCCAATCTTTTGAAAGGATAAAGCGTGTACGCCGCCATCGTCTTTCTGCCCCTTCTGACTTCGGTCATCGCTGGTCTCGGCGGCCGCCTGCTTGGCGCGCGGCTTTCAGGCCTTGTTACCACTGTGGGCCTGTTTGCCTCGGCCGCGCTGTCCGTCGTCGCGTTTATCAACGTGGCGCTTCTGGGCGGCGGCGGTGTGCAGACGATCGCCACCTGGATATCCTCGGGCGGGCTCAGCATCGACTGGGCGGTGCGCGTTGATACCATGACGGCGGTGATGCTGGTGGTGGTGACGTTTGTCTCGTCACTGGTGCACCTTTATTCCATTGGCTACATGAAGGAGGAGGAGGGGCAGCCGCGCTTCTTCGCCTATCTTTCTTTCTTCACCTTCTCGATGCTGATGCTGGTGACGGCCAACAACTTCCTGCAGCTGTTCTTCGGCTGGGAAGGGGTGGGGCTGGCGTCCTATCTGCTGATCGGTTTCTGGTACACCAAGCCCAGCGCCAATGCGGCGGCGCTGAAAGCCTTTGTCGTCAACCGCGTGGGCGATTTTGGCTTCACGCTGGGTGTGCTGGCGATCTATCTGGTGTTCGGCACGCTCGACTTTGACGCGGTGTTTGCCGCGGCCCCGGCCATCGCGGGCAAAAGCTTCGTCTTCGCCGGCATGCATGTCGATATTCTGACCACGATCTGCCTGTTGCTGTTCGTCGGTGCCATGGGCAAATCGGCCCAGCTTGGTCTGCACACCTGGCTGCCCGATGCCATGGAAGGCCCGACGCCGGTGTCGGCCCTGATCCATGCCGCCACCATGGTGACGGCGGGCGTGTTTCTGGTCTGCCGCGCCTCGCCCTTGTTCGCCCACGCGCCGTTTGCGCTGGAAGTTGTGACGGTGGTCGGTGCCACGACGGCCTTCTTTGCCGCCACGGTTGGTCTGTTCCAGAACGACATCAAGCGGGTGATCGCCTATTCTACCTGCTCGCAACTGGGTTACATGTTCGCGGCCGCCGGGCTGTCAGCCTATAATGTGGCGATGTTCCATCTGTTCACCCACGCCTTCTTCAAGGCGTTGTTGTTCTTATCGGCGGGTGCGGTGATCGTGGCCATGCACCACGAACAGGACATGCGCAAGATGGGGGGCTTACGCAAGGCGCTGCCCTTCAGCTGGGCAATGATGCTGATCGGCAATCTGGCACTGACCGGCTTTGGTATTCCCTTCACCATGATCGGTACGGCGGGCTTCTTCTCGAAAGATGCCATCATCAGCACGGCCTATCTGTCCCATTCGCCGGTGGCGCATTACGCCTTTGTGCTGTTGGTGATCGCGGCGGCGATGACGGCGTTCTATTCCTGGCGTCAGTTCTTCATGGTGTTCTACGGCAAGTATAACGGCGGCCATGGGGCCCATGGCATGCCGCTGGAAAAGGTCCATGAAGCCCCGCTCACCATGCTGATCCCGCTGGGCGTGCTGGCGTTTGGTGCGCTGTTCGCCGGTCTGGCGTTCGACAGTCACTTTATTGGTGCGACGGTACAAAGCTTCTGGCACGGCACGCTGGTGCTGGCGGCGGCTGCTGCGCATGAGGTGCCGGTGTGGGTCGAACTGGCCCCCTTCACCATGATGCTGATCGGCTTTGCCATCGCCTATTACTTCTACATCGCCAAACCGGCGCTGACGGCGAAGCTGCAGGCGCAGAATTTCTTCGTCTACCGCTTCCTCTACAACAAATGGTATATCGACGAATTGTACGGCTTCCTGTTTGTCCGCCCGTCGCTGGCATTGGGGCGGCTGTTGTGGAAGCTCGGTGACGGCAAGATTATCGACGGGCTGGGGCCCGATGGCATTGCCGCCCGCGTGCTGGACGGGGCCAAGGGGGCCGGTCGTCTGCAATCGGGGTATATCTATCAATACGCTTTCGCCATGCTGGCTGGCATCGTCATCCTGACAGGCTGGTTCGTGG
>JBAVPS010000245.1:0-13216 GCA_049693315.1 Rhizomicrobium sp.
GTCTTCAGCTTCTCGGCGGCATCATCGGGATCCAGCATCAGGATGTCTTTCGACACCGGCTTGTCGGTGATTTCGGCCAGCTCGGCGATGAAATCGACGACCTTGTCTTCGAAGATCGGCGCGCGCAGCTCGGCCTGGGCCTGCTGGTTACGGGCATAATATTCAAAGACCTGCTTTTCCTGACCGGGGAAGGCACGGGCCCGTTCGGTCAGGGCGCGCTGCAATTCCTCGTTGGTGACGGTCAGGCTGTTCTGCTCGCCGATACGGGCCAGCACCAGGCCAAGACGCACGCGGCGTTCCGCAATGGTACGGTACTCCGCCTTAAGCTCGTCCTCGGTCTTGCCTTCGTCTTCGGCCTTCTTGCCTTCGCGCTTAAGCTCTTCTTCAACCGCATTCCAGATACCGTTGAATTCGCTTTCCACCATGGTCGGCGGCAGCTCGAAGCTGTGGGCGGTATCCAGCGCGTCGAGGATGCGGCGCTTGAGGTGGGTGCGGCTGGCGTTGGCAAATTCGCGCTTGAGCTGATCGCGGATGCGATCCTTCAGCACGGCCAGTGATTCCAGACCGAACTTCTTGGCCATTTCGTCGTCGATCGGGGCATCTTGCGGTGCCTGCACGTCCTTGACGGTCACGACGAAGACGGCATCCTTGCCAGCCAGCTTGGGCTCGCCATAATCGGCCGGGAAGGTGACCTTAACGTCGCGCTTCTCGCCAGCCTTGGCACCGATCAGCTGTTCTTCAAAGCCTGGGATCAGCTGCTTGGAGCCGAGCACCAGATTGAAATCTTCGGCCTTGCCGCCTTCGAATTCGACGCCATCAACCGAACCGACAAAATCGATCACGACATTGTCTTTTTCTTCGGCGGCATCGCCTTCGGCGCGGTCGTTGAAGGTGCGGGTCTGTTCGGCAAAGCGGGCAATCGCTTCATCGACATCGGCATCGCTAACTTCAGCGGTCAGGCGCTCAACCTTGATCTGGGCGGCATCGCACAGCTCGAATTCGGGCATCAGGTCGATCAGGACCTTGAATTCCAGATCGGCCTTGCCATCGATCACGGCGGCAATGTCACCGACCGGTTCGACGCGCGGCGGGAAAGCCGGCTTCAGGCCATTGTCCGCGACAACCTTCTGGCTGCCTTCGTTGACGGCCTCTTCCAGCACTTCGCCCATCATCGACTTGCCATAGGTCTTTTTGACATAGGACGACGGAACCTTGCCGGGGCGGAAGCCTTTGATATTGAGGCGCGGCTTGACTTCCTCGACCTTGCCGGTCAGGCGCTGGTCAAGATCGCTCGCGGCGATGATGACGGAATATTCGCGACGCAACCCTTCGGAAACGGTCTCGGTAATCTGCATTTTTCTATCCTAACTTCCTCAATCCGACACAAAGCGGCTTGCCAGCCAAAGAAACCTGTTAAAAACCCGCCGCGACGGATCGCGGCCTGCCAACGTGGTCGAAGGCTGGTGCGGGCGAAGGGACTTGAACCCCCACGACTTTCGTCACTGGAACCTAAATCCAGCGCGTCTACCATTCCGCCACGCCCGCATACGGGCCCCATGCCTACCGTAACGGCCTGGGTTTGTTAAGACGAGGCCGCTACGACAAGGGAAGGGCGCCCCTATATCAGGGGTTTGTCCCCGCCGCTAGAGTGCAATTCGGCCCGCAAGGCGGATTCGGTGGCTTAACCACATAAATAGCCTGCGGTGAGAGGGTAAATCACCCGGCCGTGCGGCTTTGGGGCTGATTCGCCCCACCATCTTCGGGTAGTGATGATTTATATATTCGCCTTCAGGGTGCCTGCGTCGGCGGCTCTGCGAACATTTTGGGCGAGATCGCCCGCTCGAACCAGGCGACATCCCAGAAGCGGTCGAATTTGCGCCCGACCTCTTTCATTTCGCCGATCAGCTTAAAGCCCATCGCGACATGCAGCGCCACCGAGGCGTCGTTGGGCATGGTTACCACACCATAGGCGCGGTGGACATCCTCGCGGCTGATCGCCTCCAGCAGGGTGCGGTACAGCATGCGGCCCAGCCCCAGCCCCATTGCGTCGGGGGCCAGGTAAATGGTGGTTTCGACCGTGGTTTCATAGGCCGCCTTGGTGCGGAACGGGCTGGTATTGGCCCAGCCGACCACCACGCCATCGCGCTCGGCGACAAAGGCCTGATAGCGCCCGCTGGGGCCGATTTTGGCGAACCAATGCCGCCGCAGCTCCAGCGTCTGGGGTTCCAGATCAAAGGTCGTCGGGGTGTTTTCGATGTAATGGTTATAGATCGCCAGTATGACCGGCAGATCGGCCTCGCTCATACGGCGCACGACGATTCGGCTCATAATCCCCTCAATCGAAATCGGTTGGCAGCTCTGGATGCTGCGTATGCTCATACAGCCGCAGGATCTGGCTTGCCAGTACGCGCGAGGTTGATAGTTCGGGCAGCGCATCAAGGGGGAAAAATTTTGCCTCGCCGGTTTCACCTTCCGTTTTGGGGGCCGGGCCGATCTCGTCACACAGGAAGAAGAATTTATAGATATGAAAGGGATAGGGCTCGGTATGGCCGGCCTTATCCCGGTCGCAGACGATGGCAAGTTTGGTGGTGCGCACCAACAGGCCGGCCTCTTCCTGCATCTCGCGGATGGCGTTTTCCGACGGGGTCAGATTCACATCGGCCCAGCCCCCCGGCAGGGTCCAGCGGCCATCATCGATCAGTTCGCTGACCAAAAGTACCTCGCGGCCACGAAACACCGCCGCGCGGGTATCAACCTTGGGGGTGGCATAGCCCAGCTCGCCTTTGAACAGGGCTTCAATCCTTTCCGGATCGGTGCCGGAATAGGCCCCCATCATGCGGGCGGCCAGTTCGCGCATCTGTTCATAGCGCTCGGTATCATACAGGTTGTGGGAGTAGGTGATGCCCACCTGCGCAATGGCCTGCAGTTCCCGCGCCCAGGTCAGCCATTGCGGGGTGGTTTGGGAAGAAATCGTCACAGGGTATCTCCATAAAGACGGCGCAGCACCGCCGGCAGAATTTCGGGAAGGTCTTCGGCAATCAGCCCGGGGCCAAACTCCCGTGCCGCTGCGCCATGCAGCCAGGCCCCGGCTGCGGCGGCCAAAAATACCGGCATTTGCTGGGCCAGCAAGCCGCCAATAAAGCCGGCCAGCACATCGCCTGCCCCGGCGGTGGCCAGCGTCGGCGGTGCGTTGGTGCAGATGGTGGCGCTGCCTTCGGGGGCGGCAATCACGGTGTCTGGCCCTTTGAGCAGCAGCACCGCACCGGCAATTTTGGCGGCCTGACGGGCGGCGCCCAGCTTACCGGTGCCGTCTTTACTGCAGCGGTCGAGCAGGCCGGGGAACAAGCGCTCGAACTCGCCATCATGGGGGGTGAGCACGCAGTTTGGATGAAGCCCGGCGAACAAGGTTGCCGGGTCGGCGGCAAATACGCTTAAGGCGTCGGCGTCGAGCACGGCGGCGGCACCACTGGCCAGCACGGCGGCAGTCAGCGTCCGGGTTGTTTCGTTTAATCCACAGCCCGGTCCGATGATCGCAGTATTGAAGCGTTTGTCGGTCAGGATGTGTGCCAGCCCGGCCGGATCATCAAAGGATTTCAGCATGATGGCGGTCGTGTGGGCGGCGTTGATCGCCATGGCATCGGTGGGGCTGGCGATGCTGACCAGCCCAGCCCCCACGCGTAAGGCCGCACGTGCCGCCATGCGCGCCGCGCCGGTGGCATAGGCCGGGCCGCTCACCACCAGAGTATGGCCGCGGGTGTATTTGTAGCCCAGTGGATCGGGGCGGGGGAGGTCCGCCAACCACATATCCGGGGTGTTTTCCCGCAGTGGCGGTTTGGGGCCGATGGTGCCGATGGCCGATTCGGGTATGCCGATGTCTGCAACCTCGATCTGCCCGCAGTACAGCCGCCCCGGCATCAGCACATGGGCCGGTTTCTTGCGAAAGAACGTCACGGTCCTGTCGGCACGGACAAAAACATCGCCCAGCGGTTTGCCGCTGTCGCCAGCGATGCCGCTGGGGATATCCACCGCCACAATCGCGGGGCGCGGCGTCAGGGCATTCAAAGCTTGGACTGTTTCCTGTGCGGCACCGCTTAAAGGGCGGGCGAGGCCGACGCCAAACAGCGCATCTATCACCAGTTCGGCCCCCGCCAGCACCGTCGGTGAAAGCGGATAAATCGCACCATTCCAGCGCGCGGCATTGCTGGCGGCATCCCCTTTAAGGGCGGTTTTTTCCCCCAGCAGGGCCAGGGTGACGGCCCAGCCCGCCGCGTCCAGCTGGCGGGCGATCACGAAGCCGTCGCCGCCATTATTGCCCGGTCCACACAGAATGACTGTGCGGCGGGGGCTGTAGTGGGTGCGAAGGGTTCTGGTGATGGCGCTGCCGACGTTTTCCATCAGTTCAAGGGGCGGCGTACCGTGGCTGGCGGTAAAATGGTCGGCGGCGTAAATCTCCGCCACAGTCAGAATTTCCGTGTGCATGGCACCCTATGGGCGGCTCACAGCGTTCTGGTTGCCGCCTGCCGGCCCAGTTCAACCAATTTCAGCGCGCCACTTTCAACATCGACGATGCTAATCGATGCGTTGTCCGGCTGAAAGACCGTTGTGTGCGCATCCCCCATGGCGGCGGCCACAATCATATTAATGACAACAAAATGCGAGATAATCACCGCATCGCGGTCAAGGCGGATGAGTTTACCCAGGCATTCGCGCCGCCAGGTGGTCTGGAAGGGCAAAGCCTCGTCCCAGCTGCCTTTCATGAAGTTTTTAAGCCAGGCCTCACGGTTATAATTTGCCTGATCCGGCAGGGGCATCAGGGTCAGGGTTTCGTCGATGGCGGGGATGGTCATCCAGCGCCGGGCCAGGGGTGCGGCAGTTTCCGTAGCACGGCGCTGCGGGCTGCTGATCAGCAGCATGCGGGGCTGGCCGCCGAGCAGATCGGCGACGCCTTCAGCCTGAATCTGGCCGACCTCATCAAGAGCCGGGTTTTCGATGAAGCCGACGCCCTCTTCAGTCCGTGCATTGCGAACGAGGTAAAACCGCGTCATTTTAGCCCGCCCTTCGTCTCTGGGGTCATGCGGTGAATGCTGCTATTTTAGAGAGATTGAACGTGTATAACCCCTATAACGGGAACTGTCTTTGCTGTTTCTATTCCTAATGTCTTAAAATGCGCTTTACTGATGCATCATTCCAAAGCACGAACCGTGATTATTTTTTATGCAACTGTTTATAAAATAGGCGGGCTTGATGTAAAAATGGGGCAAATGGTAAATAAGTTGCTGAATTTATTTGTGATTAAGTCCTTAATTGTTGGCATAACCCCTGCTACGGACGGCGAGGTGCGCTGTAACCTTACGGGGCTGCGCGAAGGAGCACGAGAATGAAAAAGATCGAAGCGATTATTAAGCCGTTCAAGCTCGACGAGGTGAAGGAAGCGCTGCAGGAGGTGGGTGTCCAGGGTATTACGGTGACGGAGGCCAAGGGCTTCGGCCGTCAGAAGGGGCACACAGAACTCTATCGCGGTGCCGAGTATGTCGTGGACTTCCTGCCCAAAGTGAAGATCGAGATCATCATTGGTGATGATCGCCTGGAAGCCTCGGTGGATGCCATTCAGAAGGCTGCGCGCACTGGTCGCATCGGCGACGGTAAGATATTCGTCCTCAATGTTGAGGAAGCCATCCGCATCCGTACCGGTGAAACCGGGGCGGACGCCATCTAATAAGGCCGCCTGCGGCACGTGTAGATAAACATCACAAAGGGGAAAGACCGACTACTATGGCTAATGCACAAAGCATTCTGTCTCTTATCAAGGCAGAAGAGATTAAGTACGTCGACCTGCGCTTCACTGATCCCAAGGGCAAGTGGCAGCATGTTACGTTCGACCTGTCCGTGGTCGACGAAGAATTCCTGACCGAAGGCACGATGTTCGACGGCTCGTCGATCGCCGGCTGGAAGGCCATCAACGAGTCGGACATGATTCTGGTGCCCGATTGTTCGACCGCGGTTGTCGATCCGTTCTTTGCCGACAAGACCCTGGCCATCACCTGCGACATCGTCGAGCCGACCACGGGCGAGCGTTATGCGCGCGATCCGCGTGCCATCGCCAAGAACGCCGAAGATTATCTGAAGTCCACCGGGCTGGGCGATACCGCCTTCTTTGGCCCGGAAGCTGAATTCTTCATCTTCGACGACGTGCGTTTCGAAGCGACGATGAACCAGTGCTTCTATTACATCGACTCGAAAGAAGGCGCCTACAACTCCGGCACCGAATATGAAGGTGGCAACCTCGGCCACCGTCCGCAGGTCAAGGGCGGCTATTTCCCGGTTCCGCCGGTTGATGGCTCGCAGGATATCCGCGCCGAAATGCTCGCCATTATTGGCGAAATGGGCATCGGGCCGGAGAAGCACCATCACGAAGTGGCGACCGCGCAGCACGAGCTGGGCACCAAGTTCGCGCCGCTGGTCAAGATGGCCGACAACATGCAGATCTATAAGTATGTTGTGCATCAGGTTGCCAATTCGTTCGGTAAGACGGCGACCTTCATGCCGAAACCGGTCTATGGCGACAATGGTTCGGGCATGCACGTCCATCAGTCGATCTGGAAGGCTGGCAAGCCGCTGTTCGCTGGTAACGGTTATGCCGATCTGTCGGAAATGGCCCTGTATTACATCGGCGGCATCATCAAGCACGCCAAGGCCATCAACGCCTTCACCAACTCGCTGACCAACTCCTACAAGCGTCTGATCCCCGGCTTTGAAGCCCCGGTGCTGCTGGCCTATTCGGCCCGCAACCGTTCGGCCTCCTGCCGCATTCCGTTCGGCTCGGGCCCCAAGGCCAAGCGCGTTGAAGTGCGCTTCCCGGATGCTGGTTCGAACCCGTACCTGGCCTTTGCCGCCATGCTGATGGCCGGCCTCGACGGTATCGAGAACAAGATCCACCCCGGCGATCCGATGGACAAGGACCTGTATGCCTTGCCGCCGGAAGAGCTCAAGCAGATCCCGACCGTGTGCGGTTCGTTGCGCGAAGCCCTCGACAGTCTGGCCGCCGACAACGCCTTCCTCAAGAAGGGCGGCGTCTTCAGCCAGGACTTCATCGACAGCTATATCGATCTGAAGTTCAACGAAGTCTATGCGTTCGAGCACACCCCGCATCCGATCGAATTCAAGATGTATTATTCGGTCTGAGGTCTCTCGGATTTTTATCGGATCAGGGGCGTGGCATCTGCCGCGCCCCTTTTCTTATGTGTTCGCCTGAAATCCTGTGCATCATGGTCGAAACGCGCCCCGCCATGGCGGGTTCTAATTGAGGGTCGTTTTGCTGATGGCGCTGGGCGGTGGCTCGGCCGGCAGCACGATATAGGTGCGGCAGCCATTGCCATATTCGCTTTCGATCCAGGCCCGTCCGCCATGCAGCTCGGTTAAGCCGCGCACCAGCGCCAGCCCCAGCCCGGTGCCACCCGCCTGACGGTCATAGCGGTTATCAACCTGGCTGAAGGGCACGAAGATCTTGTCGAGTTTCTCGCGGGGGATGCCCGGCCCGTTATCCTCGCAGCAGATCTGAAACTCGCCCCGCGGCGAGCGGCTGGCCGAAACCTTGAGAATGCCGCCATCCGGGGTAAATTTCACTGAGTTGGAAACAACATTGATCAGGATCTGCTTGATCGCACGTTCGTCGGCGTACAGCGGCGGCACATCCGGCGTGATCGAAATGATCAGCTGCTGATGTTTTTCGCGCGCCTTGGCCCCGACCAGTTTGAGGGCGACATCGAAGGTGTGCTGCGGGTCGAGCGGGTGGGGCGCAATCTCCATCCGACCGGCCTCGATCTTGGCGACATCTAACAGATCGTTGATCAGGCTGAGCAGATGCGCGCCGGAAGAATGAATGTCCCCGGCATATTCTTTATAGCGGTCCGAACCGACCGGGCCGAAACATTCCCCGGCGATGATTTCAGAGAACCCCAAAATCGCGTTGAGCGGTGTGCGCAACTCGTGGCTCATATTGGCAAGAAACGCGGTTTTCGAGGCGTTGGCGGTTTCGGCTTCAAAGCGCTTGCGCAGGGCGTCATCGCGGGTGATCTCGATCTCACGCGCCATGTCTTCAACCTGAAACCGCAGGCGCGAATCCTCGTCCAGCCGATGCATCAGGCGGCGGCCGTCGACCAGCAGCTGGGCCCCGAACACCGGAATGACGATGGCAATGCCGGTATCAACTGCGCTGTCGCCCCATAAAAAGCGCACCGCCGCCATCACCGTCATCGGGATCAGGCTGGCCAGGAACATGTCCATATGGCTGGAGCGGCTGACCACCAGCATCGCAAGCGTCGCCAGGGTGACGCCGCCCAGAAACAGATGGTTAATCGGGTCTCCTGTCGTCCACAGCAACCAGGGCATCAGCCCCCAGGCAAAGCTGATACTGGCCTGCATGGCGACGATGCGGGAGAACCATGGCCGGGTGCGGTCGTATTCGGCACTTTCGGCTGTGTCGTATTGATAGATCGACACCACCGAGGCCGAGAGAATCATCGTCGCCGAGACAATGACCGGGACAAAAACCGCTGTGTTGAAATTGACATGGCCAAACAGCCCACAGCTGTCCGAGCCGAGCCAGGCAATCGCCAGGGCCCAGAAGGGCGAGGAAAGTCGGGAAGAACGAACGGTTTGCGAAGTAAGATCGAGCTGCGAACGCAATACACGTACGTCTGTGCTACGTTGGCTGCGCAAACGCTTAAGATATTTCACAGCCCTTCCCCCTTGCTGTTTGCCAATATTGTGCTCGTCAAATAAAACGGCAAATACGCCCAGCAGGAAAAGATTTTAGCGATTTCCACCGGGGCAAGGAATATTTATCTGTGACCTTGCCCCACATTTTTGCCCAAATTCGTCATATTGCCTAACACCTTCTTGCGCGGCCTTTAAACGCAGAGCGTGCATCCTTTGCTATGCTTGTACTGTGATACTCAATCTGTGGGTGTGTCAATGCCGCGTGCCGCGCCCGATTGGCCCCGTTTTTCCCCGTATACGGATAATGCCCACAGGCCGGATGGGGCAGGTGCTTTCGGCTGCTGGCATCGGGGCGCTGACTTCGGTATATCCCAAGGGCAAAGTTCAGGACGGGGCTTCGCGGCCCCGCCCGTGGAAGGGTACAGGTTTTGGCGCGGCAAACAGGCTAGATTGCCATTGGTCGATTCGGTCCCGGATTGGGGCCGGATTTTGGGGCCAGATTTTCAGGCCAGATCCCGCGTTTGACCCGCACCTTTAATATGTCGAGATGTCTGCAAGTTAGGCGAATATGACGAAAGCACAACCGGAAGATCTGTTTCAGCCGTCGTCGGGGCGCGGCGGTGGCTATACCGCCAAGGATATCGAGGTTCTGGAGGGGCTGGAGCCGGTGCGCCGCCGCCCCGGTATGTATGTCGGTGGCACCGACAGCGCCGCGATGCACCATCTTGCGGCGGAAATCCTCGACAATGCCATGGACGAAGCGGTTGCCGGTCATGCCAGCCGGATCGAAATCGAATGCATGCTCGATGATGTGTTGGTCATTCGCGACAATGGTCGCGGTATTCCGATCGATGCCCATCCCAAATTCAAGGACAAGTCGGCGCTCGAAGTCATTATGACCACGCTGCATGCCGGCGGTAAGTTCGGTGGCAAGGCCTATCAGACCTCGGGCGGTCTGCACGGCGTCGGCTCGTCGGTGGTCAACGCGTTGTCGGAATGGATGGATGTGGAAGTGGCGCGCGAAAAGCGCGGCTACAAGATGCGCTTTGAACGTGGCAAGGCCATCGGCAAATTGCAGGACATGGGCGGCGCTAACTGGCGCGGCACCCGTGTCAGCTTTAAGCCCGATATCCAGATTTTCGGCAAGGAGCTGCATTTCTCGCCCAACAAGCTTTATCGCATGGCCAAATCGAAGGCCTATCTGTTCCGCGGTGTTGAAATCCGCTGGAAATGCGATCCTGCCCTGATCAAGGACGATACCCCGGCGGAAGATCGCTTGATGTTCCCCGGCGGTCTGGCCGACTGTCTGCAGGGTGAAATCGGCACCCAGACGACAGTGACCGAGCGGATGTTCTCGGGCCGGACCGAGGCGCGCGATGGTGAAGGTTCGGTGGAATGGGCGGTTGCCTGGCTGCCCGATGCCGATGCCATGATGCTGTCCTATTGTAACACCATTCCGACGCCGCAGGGCGGTACGCATGAGCAGGGCCTGCGCAATGCGCTGACCAGGGCCTTACGCTCCTATGGCGAGCGGGCCAATAACCGCAAAACCACGCTGATTACCCCGGATGATGTGATGGCGTGCTGTTCGGCCATGCTGTCGGTGTTCATCCGCGAGCCCGAGTTTCAGGGCCAGACCAAAGAGAAGCTCTCGACCGCCGAGGCGCAGAAGCTGGTCGAAAATGTGGTGCGTGACCATTTCGAGCATTGGCTGGCCGAAAGCCCGGCCGAAGCCGACAAGCTGCTGGAATTTGCCATCGAACGCGGCGAAGAGCGGCTTAAGCGCAAACAGGAAAAGGACGTTTCGCGTAAAACCGCGACGCGCAAACTGCGCCTGCCCGGCAAGCTGGCCGACTGCTCACGCAGTGAAGCGGCGGGTACGGAGATTTTCCTGGTCGAGGGCGACAGCGCCGGTGGTTCGGCCAAACAGGCGCGCGACCGTGCCACCCAGGCGGTGCTGCCGCTGCGGGGCAAGATCCTTAACGTGGCCTCGGCTGCGGCGGGTAAGCTGGCCCAGAACCAGGAACTGACCGATCTGGTGCAGGCGATGGGCTGTGGTGTCGGCGATAAATACCGCGACGAAGATCTGCGCTATGATCGCATCATCGTCATGACCGATGCCGACGTCGATGGCGCCCATATCGCCTCGCTGCTGCTGACCTTCTTCTATCGGGAAATTCCCGGTTTGATTGATGGTGGGCATTTGTTTCTGGCCATGCCGCCGCTTTATCGCTTAAGCCATAGTGGCAAGACCCTCTATGCCCGCGATGATGACCACAAGGCGGAACTCTTGAAATCGGCCTTTAAGTCGAACGCTAAGGTTGAGGTTTCACGCTTTAAGGGTTTGGGTGAGATGATGCCGGCCCAGCTTAAGGAAACCACTATGAAGCGGGGTACGCGTACCCTGATCCGTGTTGATATCGCCGATGACCAGCGTGACGAGACCGAAGCCATGGTCGAGCGCCTGATGGGCAAGAAGCCCGAACTGCGCTTTCAGTTCATCCAGGAGAACGCCAGCTTCGTCACCGATGTGGACGTTTAAACCCGTTCAGGCGAAAATGCCTGCCAGCCCATAGGCTAATCCCCATCTTTTGCTGGCCGAATCGCCCGTAAAAATGCTAGGAACAGCCGCCGTTTCTCGTATCCCGAAGCGGCTCTTTCAAGGACCGGAATTTGACCGAAGATCTGCCGCCATCGACCCCGCCCGTGTCGAACCTGCCCACCCCGTCCGCGGGGGCGAATGTGTCCCCCATCGCCATCGAGGACGAGCTGAAGCGCTCCTATCTCGACTATGCGATGAGCGTGATCGTTTCGCGCGCTCTGCCTGATGCGCGTGACGGTTTGAAGCCGGTGCATCGGCGCATCATCTTTTCGATGCACGAAAACGGCTATGACTGGAACAAGGCCTATCGCAAGTGCGCCCGCGTCGTCGGTGATGTGCTCGGTAAATACCATCCCCACGGCGACTCCTCGGTCTATGACGCGTTGGTGCGTATGGCGCAGAGTTTTTCGATGCGCGCCCCGCTGGCCGATGGTCAGGGTAACTTCGGTTCGGTCGACGGAGATCCGGCCGCCGCCATGCGGTATACCGAAATCCGTCGCTCGAAGATTTCCCATGCGCTGACCGACGATCTCGACAAAGATACTGTCGATTTCATGGACAATTACGACGGCTCGGAACAAGAGCCGATCGTGATGCCGGCGCGCTTTCCCAATCTTCTGGTCAATGGTGCCGGTGGTATCGCCGTCGGTATGGCGACCAATGTGCCGCCCCATAATCTGGGCGAAGTGGTTGATGCCTGTCTGGCCTATATCGAAGATCCGTCAATCGGTATGGATGTGCTGACCGAAATCGTTCCGGGCCCGGACTTTCCCACCGGCGGTCTGATCATCGGCCGGGCGGCGGCGCGTAATGCGCTGGCCCGGGGTCGTGGTTCGATCCTGATGCGGGCCTGTTGCGAGATTGAGGAGATCCGTAAGGATCGCTTCGCCATCATCGTCACCGAGATCCCTTATCAGGTCAACAAATCGCGCATGATCGAGCGGATTGCCGAACTGGTGCGCGATAAGCGCGTCGAAGGCATTTCCGATATTCGCGACGAAAGCGACCGTCACGGTATGCGCGTGGTGATCGAGCTTAAGCGCGATGCCTCGGGCGAAGTGGTGCTGAACCAGCTCTATCGTTATTCCGAGCTGCAGGTCAGCTTCGGCGTCAACATGCTGGCGCTGAACGATGGCCGCCCGCTGTTGATGAACCTCAAGGACCTCATCGTCTGCTTTGTGGCCTTCCGCGAGGAAGTGGTTTCCCGCCGTACCAAGTTCCTGCTCGGTAAGGCGCGTGATCGTGCCCATGTCTTGGCCGGTCTGGCACTGGCGGTGGCCAATATTGACGAAGTGATTGCACTGATCCGCGCCGCGCCGAACGCCAATGTGGCGCGCGAACAGTTGATGGCCCGGGCCTGGCCGGCGCTTGATGTCGCCCCGCTGGTGCTGCTGATTGCCGATCCGCGCTCGGTTCTGGCCGAGGATAATACGCTGCACCTGACCGAGGAACAGGCCAGAGCCATTCTCGATCTGCGGCTGCAGCGCCTGACCGCGTTGGGTCGTGATGAAATCGGCGAGGAGGTTAAGAAACTCTCCGAAGAAATCCGCGATTATCTCGACATCCTGCGCAATCGGGATCGCATCCTGACCATCGTCAAGGACGAACTGGTCGCCGTGCGGGCCGAATTTGCCACCCCGCGTCTGACCCAGCTGATCGACGCCGATGTCGAGCTGGAAGACGAAGCGCTGATCGAACGCGAAGATGTGGCGATCACCGTCACCCATGGCGGCTATATCAAGCGCACTCCGCTGGCGGAATACCGCGTGCAGGGCCGTGGCGGTAAGGGCCGCTCGGGCATGAATACGCGGGACGAGGATTTCGTCACCAACCTGTTCGTGGCATCCACCCACGCGCCGCTGGTGTTCTTCTCCTCGACCGGCATGGCCTACAAAC
>JBAVPS010000246.1:0-9166 GCA_049693315.1 Rhizomicrobium sp.
CATGCCAGCTGAAAGCGCGTGCGCCTTATCCCACTCCAGCGTTTCAACATAGTCATAGATGGCAACTGACAGCACCTTGGTCTTGCCTGGAATGTTGCCACCGATCATCAGCACCACCCCAAACTCCCCCACCGTATGGGCGAAGCTGAGCACCGCGCCGGTCAGCACGCCGCCGCGGGCAATTGGCAGGGCGACCGAGAAAAACGCGTCGATCGGGCTGGCGCGCAAGGTGGCCGCGGCTTCCAGCGGGGCGCTGCCGATGGCCTTGAAGGCACTGCGCACCGGCTGCACCATGAAGGGCATGTAATAAAAGGTTGAACCCAGCACCAGCCCCGGAAAGGTGAAAGCCAGCGACTGCATACCGAAATACTGTAGCAGCGGTGCCAGCGGACCATCGGGGCCCATGGCCAGCAGCAGATAAAAGCCCAGCACCGTGGGGGGCAGCACCAACGGCAGCGCCACAAGGGCGGCAATCGGTTCTGCCCACCAGCGTGTGGTGCGGGCCAGCCACCAGGAAAGCGGCACGCCGATGATCAGTAGCATCAGCGTGGTCAGCCCGGCCAGTTCCAGCGTTAAGAAAATGGCCTCAGCCATTGGGGCTTACTTTCCGACTTTCAGCGCATAGCCGTAACGCTGAATGATTTCCGCCACTGCCTTGCTTTTCAGGAAGGTATAGAAGCCTTTGGCTACGGTATTACCCTGACCGTGTTTGAGCAGAACCGCATTTTGAACGATGGGGGAATAATATTTTTCCGGCACCAGCCACAGCGAGCCTTCTTTCTGCCCGATCACCTGAGAGTAGGCGACAAAGCCAAGCTCGGCATTTTTGCTTAAGATAAACTGATAGGTCTGGCCGATATTTTCGCCAGTGACGATCTTGGCTTCAACGCCCTTGTACAGGCCAAGCGCGTTCAGCGTTTCAATCGCCGCTGTGCCATAGGGGGCCGCCTTGGGGTTGGCCACCGAAAGATGCTGGAAGGTTCCTTTTTTCAGAATCGCACCGTCTTTATCGACATAACCAGGAATCGCGCTCCACAGTGCCAGCTTGCCAATGGCATAGGTAAATTCGCTGCCCTGAACGGCAAAGCCTTCCTGCACGGCCTTTTTTGTGCGTTCGTCATCGGCCGACAGGAAGATGTCGAAGGGAGCGCCTTGCGAGATCTGGGTGTAGAACTGACCGCTGGCACCAAAACTGAGGTCGATGGTGTAACCAGTGCGCGCCTTATACAGCGCAGCGATTTCCTTTGCCGGTGCGGTAAAATTGGCCGCCACCGCGACCGAGGCGTCGCCAGCCATCGCAGGCAGTGCACCAAGCGTCCATACGCTGAGCACGGCTGCGCATATACATGAAATACCCCATCCCCGCCGTTGCATGTTGTGTCTCCTTATTGGTTGCCGCCTTCTGGCACCTTGGTTTTAATCTGGCCCCGATGCGGTGGTGTGAGGTTAGGGTGGTTCCGATTCCATGTCTAGGATGACGCGCGATTGACCGCTGCTATGCAGAATTTGTGACAGCGTCTGGGCGTATTTTGCGCAATCAGGCGGATGGTCTGCACAATTGCAGGTCATCTGCCTATTCGAGGTACTACGTGCAGGCGTACCTGCTTATAACGCCACAACAGTAATTTCCCATATAATAGAAACACTTTCATATAAATGTGGTTGTCGTCTATCCGCGTCATTTATTTTGTGGTGGTGAATGCTGTGGTGCGGACATTTTAAGCATTATGCCGGATGAAAATGTGAAATGGTGCTGATTTTTCGATATTTTATAAAGAGGCAGCGACAGAAAATCGCAAGTCCGAAGCGTTATTTTGTCACGACAAGCGTAAGATATGCGTAACAAGCATTGCTTGCGCCCCATCTTGTGTCACCTACTGAAAATCTCATGCCCTTGGGGGGCAGTGTTTTCGCGGGAGAAGATGGAAGATGAAGCGTACTCGAACGTTGTGGGCTGTTTTAATGGCCGCACCAATTATGGCGATTTCGCCATCCGCCATGGCAGCAACCGATGGCACGGATGCAAAAATTCAGAATTTACAGCAGCAACTGGAAACGCTGCAAAAGCAGATTGCCGATTTGAAAGCGACGGATAGTGCAGCGCTTGAAACGGCAAAGAAACAGCGCGAGGAAATTGAAAGCCGCGTGGCCGAAACCGAGAAGAAGCAGAAATCGGCTGTCACCACGACACTGACTGCCGGGCGGCCAACCTGGGCAAGCGCTGATGGTGCCTTTACGGCGTCGATCCGCGCCGTGCTGCAAGCCGATTATGGCTACTATATGCAGAGCAAAGCTGCCCGCAAACTCAGCACCGGGCCGGATCTTTCCAGTGGTGCCAATATCCGCCGTGCCCAGCTCGGTCTGCAGGGCAAGCTGTTCGGCGACTGGTCCTATAACTTCAATTACGATTTCGGCAATTCAGCCTATGAAACGCCGGGCAAGATTCTGAACGCGTATTTGCAATATGACGGGCTTGGGCCGCTGGCTTTCCGCTTTGGTGCCTTCGCACCGTCTTACAGTGTCGAGGACCAAACGTCGGCGACCGATCTGATGTTCCTGGAGCGCAATTCGCCGACCAATATGCTGCGTAGCGTCGCCGGGGCCGAAGGGCGGGTGGGCGCATCGATGATATATGCCGGGTCGGAAATCTTTGGCGCACTGTCCTATACCACCAGTAAGATCGCCGATACCGGTTCGTTCGATGAACAGTCGGCGCTGGTCGGGCGGCTGGCGTATCTGGCGATCAATGAAAAAGATGCCCATTTGCTGGTTGGTGGCAACGTCATTCATGTCTTCTCGCTGCCGGATAACTATGCCGCAGGCACGACCACTGCACCGATGCACAGCATCACCTTGTCTGACTATCCGGAAGTCACGGTTGACGATAATGCGGTTAAGCTGATCAGCACCGGCGCGCTGGCCGCCAAACAGTTCACCAGCTGGGGTGTTGAAGTGGCGGGTAATTACCAGAACTTCTATGCACAGGCCTCGTATAACAGCATGGAAATCAACCGGTCCAGTACCTACACGGTCTTTACCGCGTCGGGTACGTCGTCGAATAAGACGCTGGCGGTGAAAGATAATTCTCTGTCCGCGTGGTATGCGCAGGTAAGCTGGGTGCTGACCGGTGAAAGCAAGCCCTATGTTCCGGCCACGGCGGCCTTTGGCTCGCCAAAACCGGCGCAACCCTTCTCGCTGGAAGATGGCACCTGGGGGGCATGGGAGCTTGTCGGCCGCTTCAGTGATACCAACCTTAATGACCGGCTTGATGATCCCACCAGCTATATCTCGGCCTGGTCTGGCACCAGCAAGACCTACAGCTTCTATAATTCGGCGCGCGGTGGTGACCAGAAGGTCTATACCGTGGGCGTCAACTGGTATCCCAACAGTGTGGTGCGTTTTGCGCTGAACTATATGTGGGTTGATGTCACCCGCTACAGCGCAACCGCATCTTCAACCACGCTGCCGACGGCAAATATCGGGCAGAAGCTGAAGGTGATTGCGCTGCGCACGCAACTGGCACTGTGATGACATTTTAATCAACCATCCCCCGCTTTCTGAGCGGGGGATTTTTTTTGCCAAAGCGATTTTTTTTGGGATAGTCTTGCGCCATTCAGACCGTGTTTTTTTCCTGGCGTATGAAAGGAATTTCAAAATGAAGATCTCGGCGCGCAATGTCCTGCCCGGCAAAGTTACCAGCATTACCAAGGGGGTAACCACCGCTCATGTCACGCTTGATGTGAACGGTTTGACCATCACGGCATCGATCACCAATGAATCGGTGGAAGAGCTTGGTCTGGTCGTCGGCTCCAGCGCACAGGCCGTCATCAAAGCATCCAGCGTACTGATTGCGGTTGATTGATGGGGTGGGGGCAGCGGTATTCCGTCCGGCAAGGCGCATAAATGGGACGTAACAGCTTAAGCAAATATCGCCAGACACGCGGCCTCAGTGCGGCGGAGCTGGCGGCCCGTATCGGTGTCACCCGACAGACAATTTATTCCATGGAAGCGGGCAGTTATGTGCCCAATACCACGGTGGCGCTCAAATTGGGCCGTGTGCTCGGTATCAGCGTCGAAGAGCTGTTTCCGCTCGAAGACGAACCGGCCTTTGCCTATCCGCCGGAAAATGTCGTGATGCTGCCCAACGCCCAGCCCGCCTATGATGGTCAGCCAGTACAGCTTTGTCAGGTCGGCACGCAACTGGTTGCGGCCTGCCCGGAACCTTTGGCGTGGAGCCTGCCACCTGCCGATGGTGTGCTGATCGGGGCCAAGCAAAAGGCCCGCATGCAGGTACAGCCCTTTGGTGATCGCAAAAGTCTGGGCAAGCGCTTGCTGGTGGCGGGGTGCGATCCCGGCATCTCGGTCTTGTCGCGCCATCTGCAGCGTGCCGGGATCGAACTCATTTTAGTCAACCGCAACAGCACGCAATCGCTTGAACTGCTCAAAGCCGGGCTGGTGCATGTCGCCGGAACCCATCTGCGGGACGAGGCAACCGGGGAATCCAATCTGCCCGCCGTGCATCGCTATTTCGACAAGCGGGCGGTGGCGGTGATCGGTTTTGCCATCTGGGAGGAGGGCATTGTGGTCGCCCGCGGTAACCCCAAACATATTGCCACGATGGGCGATTTCGGCCGCAAGGGTGTGAAGATCGTCAACCGTGAGCCGGGGGCAGGTTGCCGCATCATGCTGGATACCGCGCTGGACAAGGCGGGCATTGTCGCCTCATCGGTCGGTGGTTACGACAATATTGCGCTGGGCCATCTGCCCGCGGCCTGGCAGGTGCAGATCGGCAAAGCCGATGCCTGCATTGCTACGCGTGCGGCGGCGGCGGTGTTCGGGCTCGATTTCCTTCCCCTGGTGCGGGAGCGCTATGATCTGGTCATGCGCCGCCAGAGCCTTAATCTGCCCGAGATGCAGGAACTGCTCGACACGCTGGGGCGGTCGAGTTTCCGGCGCGAGCTGGAAGGCCTGGGCGGTTACGACACTTCGACCGCGGGCAGCCGTTTCGCCTGATTATTCTGCTGTGCTTTATTCTGCCGCCCTGGCCTCGATCGTCGCCGGGGCGGTTTTAAAGCGAGCCGTCAGCTTCGACAGATGTTCGGCATTTTCGGCCATGGAACGGGCGGCGGCATTGCTTTCTTCCGCCATGGCAGCGTTCTGCTGAGTGGATTGATCCATCTGGCCGACCGCGCCGCTGATTTCGGTCAGCGATATGGCCTGTTCGCGCTGCTTGGTGGCAATTTTCGCCATCAGGGCATTGATGCGGCCGGTATCGGCGGCAATGCGTTGCAGTAAGGTGCTGCTGTCGCCAACCAGTTTGACGCCCTGCTCAACCTGTTGCCCGCTGGTGTGGATCAGCGCCTTGATCTGCTTGGCCGCTTCGGCCGAGCGCCCTGCCAGTGCCCGCACTTCCTGTGCGACCACGGCAAAGCCACGACCGGCTTCGCCTGCACGGGCGGCTTCCACCCCGGCATTCAGTGCCAGCAGATTGGTCTGAAAAGCAATCTCGTCAATAACGCCGATGATCTGGGTAATTTCGTTCGACGACGCATCAATGCGCTGCATGGCGGCAATCATCTGTCCGACCATGGTCTCGCCCTGCTGGGCATCCTGATAGGCGTCGGTGGCCTGACTGCTGGCGGCTTTGGCGGTGTCGGCAGACTGGCTTACTGTGGTGGTGACTTCTTCCACTGCGGCGCTGGTCTGTTCCAGCGTGGCGGCCTGACGTTCGGTACGGGTGGCCATATCTTCGGCCGCCCCGCTGATCTGGCGTGTCGTGGCGGCAATATCGGCGGCGCGGCTGTCGATTTCGCGCAAGGCGTCGCCAAGATGGTCGATCGCGGCGTTGAAGTCGTCCTGCAGTCCGCGATAGCCCTCGGGCAGTTCATGGAACAACCGATAGGTCAGGTCCCGCTGGGCCAGTGCTTTCAGCCCGGCACCGAACGAGGTGACGACCAGCTCCAGCGAGCGTTTCTGCGCAGCTTCCTCGGCGGCGTGCCGGGCCGCAGCGGCGGTAATCCGGTCGGATTCGCGCTGGCGGGCAGCTTCTTCACGGTCACGCTTGTTTTGTTCGAAGCTGGCAATGGCGTGATTGAAATTGTCCTGCAGCACGCGATAGGCCACGGGCAATTCTGTATGGAGCCGGAAGGTGAGGTCATCTTCCGCCAGTGCCTTTAGTCCTTCACCAAAGGTGCCTACCACCAAGGCTTCGGCACGGGTCTGAGCATCGGCTTCAGCGGCGCGGCGGGCGGCTTCTGCTGCCTGCCGGTCGGCCAGCCTTTGCTGCTCGGCCTTTTCGCGGTCGATCAGGCCTTGTTTCATGTTGTCGAGCGTGGCGGCGATGCGGCCGGTTTCGTTGCGGTCTTCAAGATAGGGAATGTCGATGGTGCGGTCGCCGCGATTGAGGCGGCTCATGGCATCATCCAGACTGCTGAAACGCCGGTTGAGGCCGATGACAATCGCCATGGTCAGTACCAGCGACAGGGCAATCAGTGCCAGCACTATAGCGATATTGACGATCAGCCCATCGGTCAGCGTGGCCACGCGGCGGTCAAGCAGGCGGGACAGTTCGCCATTGGTTGCCATCCACGCGGCATTGACCGTGGCGGGGAAGATGGCCGACGCCGCGGTATAGCCGTTTGTGGTGCCGTTCAGCTCGGCGTGGGCGGCTTGTGATATTTCGGTGGTATGGCGGCTCAGCGCCGCCCGGTGGACCTGTAAGGCCCTACGGGTCAGCCCTTCGGCATTGTTACGCATACTGGCGTCGAGTGATGCCTGGGTCGCCGCCGCCGCGGTTTCAAATCGGTCCAGCGCCATGGCAATCTTGATGCGGCGGTCCGGGTCCGTGGCGGGCACTGCCATCGCCTGATTAAGGGCGATGCTTTTGTTCAGTAGGTCAGGCAGCTTCACCGTGGAAGCGTCCATGGCGTAATAGCTGTCGAGATCGGGGTCGAGCGTCAGGTTGGAGCCATCGGCCACCGCCACGATCAGGCTGGCTGCTGCCGTCGCCCGTTCAGTACCGCTGGCATTGGCAAAGGCGGCATAGGCCGGGGCACTGGCAAACTCGGCATCATCGCTGCCATGGCCTGCAATGTCATTCTGGCCGCTTTGTAAAGCCTGCCAGATGCGCTGGTTATAGGCGGTGCCGAGCCGTTCTTTAGCCGAAAAGTCGATATTGGTTTTGCCATACTGGGCCAGCAGATAGGCACTGACGGCTGAGGACAGGATAAAAATCCCTGCGACCAGACCAAGACGAAAGCCGATAGAAAAACGCCGGTTGAGCAAATGAAACATCTTTATACGCTGTTTTGTACACGCGTCACTGTCTTGTCTTGGTGGTTAACAAGTCGTTAATTTGTGTCGGAAAGCGATTAGATTTCAAATGCTTAGATTTTGTGCGGCGGGGTGTCTGGTGGAAAGGCTAATGCGTTGATCAAATTAACAAATCTAAAATGCACATTTTTGACATGCGTAAAAAACAGTCAGGTTTACCCCCGGAAGCCTTTTTCCGGGCTCTGTCCGCTTATGCGGCTTCGGTGGTAATCTTACTGTCTGGTGTGGTTTTGAAGCGGGCGGTCAGATGGGACAGATGATCGGCACCTTCAACCATCGAGCGGGCCGAGGCGCTACTTTCTTCCGCCATGGCGGCATTCTGCTGGGTGTTGTGGTCCATTTCGGTAACGGCGACGCTGATTTCGCGTAAGGAAATTGCCTGCTCATTTTGTTTGCCAGCGATTTCGGCCATCAGGGTGTTGATTTTGCCAATGCCCGTCGCGATGCGCTCAAGCACCTGACCGCTCTCATCAACCAGCTGCACGCCGTCTTTGACTTGTTTTTCGCTGCTGACAATCAGCGCCTTGATTTCTTTGGCGGCATCGGCCGAGCGCCCGGCCAGTGCCCGCACTTCCTGTGCGACCACGGCAAAGCCCTTACCGGCATCCCCAGCCCGTGCCGCCTCGACACCCGCATTAAGCGCCAGCAGATTGGTCTGGAACGCAATCTCGTCCATGAGGGAAAGTATCTGGCTGATTTTGCTGGAGGAGGCGGCGATGCGCTGCATGGCTTCGATCATGCTTTTGGACATGGCGGTGCCATGCTGGGCTTCCTGATACGCCACCTGTGCCTGTTCGCTGGCTGATTTTGCGCCGTCCGCGGACTGGCTCACGGTCGCCGCGACTTCTTCGACCGCCGCGCTGGTCTGTTCCAGTGTCGAGGCCTGACGTTCGGTTCGGCTGGCCATTTCGGCGGCGGCGGTACTGATCTGGCGGGAAGCCGAGGCGATGCCCGATGCCCGTTTGTCGATTTCGGTCATGGCTTCGGCAAGGTGGTTGAGGGCTTCGTTGAAGTCCTGCCGAATGGTCTGATAGCTGCCGGGCAGGTCGGCATGGATGCGGAATGTCAGATCCCGCGCTGCCAGCGCGCTTAAGCCCTGACCGAAAAGCGCGGCAACCTGCTCCATGGTTTTGGTATAGGCTTCTTCGGTACGGCGCTTTTCGACGTCTGCGGCGCGGATGGCATCCTGTTCGGCCTGACGCTGACGGGCGGTTTCCCGGCGTTCGAGCTTGTTGCGTTCAGAGGTGGCAATGGCGTGGTTGAAGTTATCCTGCAAGACGCGATAGGCCTCGGGTAATTCGGTGTTGAGGCGGAAGGACAGGTTTTCTTCGGCCAGCGCCTTCAGGCCTTCGCCAAAGGTGCGGACAACCAGGGTTTCGGCGCGGGTTTTGGCTTCGGCTTCGGCAACCTCACGGGCGGCTTCCGATGCGGCGCGGTCGGCACGGCGCTGGCGCACGCCTTCCTCGCGCTCGATCATGCCCTGTTTCATCCGGGCGAGGGTGGCTGCGATGCGGCCGGTTTCGTTGCTGTCCCCGGTAAAGGGGATATCGATGTCATGGTCGCCGTGGTTGAGGCGGTTCATGGCTTCGTCCAGGCCGTGGAAACGCCGTTTGAGGCCCAGCACAACCCGCAGCGTCAGGCTGATGGCGGCCAGCAGCAACACCAGCACAATGCCCAGATTGATGATCAGTCCATTGGTCAGGTTGGCGATGCGGGCATCAATCAGGCGGGTCAGCTCGTCATTGCCCGCGATCCAGGCGGCATTGATGAGTGTGTCGGTAGGGGCGGCGGCGGTGGCATAGTCATTGGCTTTGCCGTTCAGCTCGGCTTCGGC
>JBAVPS010000247.1:0-5172 GCA_049693315.1 Rhizomicrobium sp.
GTCAAGCCACCATCCGGGCGGCCTTCATGAACCAGCACCATATCCTGTGCGGGGGCGTTGGGGCGAAGGCTGTAACTTTCCACCGGTGAAACTGGCGGCGCTACAAACGCGATGCCACTATGGGATGGGGGGCCAACGGGATTTTCCGCCACTGCAAAATCGAACAGAGGATAGCGCGCAGGTGACGGGACTTGTGTGTGATCGCGGCGGAAATCCTGATAGATCCGTGCAAAGGGGTAACGGGTATGCTGCAACCCATCCGCCAGTGCAGCCTGCATCATACGCAGGTTTTGCTCGACAGATACTGTTCGGTCAATTTGGCAAGGTAACGGCAACATATTGACGAAATACCCCACGAGCTGGGCGTCGTGGGCGGTCTCGCGGGTTGAGACGGCTGTACCGAGCAGAAATTCCGATCGCTCGCAGCGGCGGGCAATCTCCAATGCCATTAGTGTCAGAAACAGGGTGTGCAGACTTGCCCCATTCTTACTCGCGAATGCCCGCAATCGTGCTGCAATATCTGCATCCAGTGGAATACGGAAGGTGTGTGCCCCCCTGGCATTCTGCGCGGTGCGTCCGTTGGGGCGGGTAAAATCCAGCGGCCATTCGTCAAGGGGGGGCGTCTTTGCAAGCGTCTGTTGCCAATAGCGGGCATCGCTTTGGCAGTCATGACTTGATAAATAGGTTTCTTCCCGACCCGCGACCAGATCAAGGCTGGATGATAGCGGCAGAAGCGTTTGCCCCTGTACTAACTTTGCAAGGTCGCTTGTCAGTATGCCTAACGATACCCCATCCCCGACGGAATGGTGCAGCGCCATCCAGAACAGGGTCTGCCGGGTTTGGCGAATGCGTATAATGCCTGCGCGCCACAAGGGTGGGGCGCTCATCACAAAGGCCTTGCCCTGGCAGCTCTGGCTATAGTGCAGGGCTGCATTTAGGTCTGGCTGCTCGCTTATCTCAAGCGCCGCAGTTTCGGGGGGCGTGATAAACCGATGAAGGGTACCGGTTTCATCAACGCGAAATCCCGTACGCAAGGCCTCATGACGGTGAACCAGGGCAGTCCATGCTGTATGCCATTGTGCTGTTGTAATATCATCGGCATTTTGCACAATCATGGTCAGCGGTATGATAAACCCACGGGTATCAAGGCCAGCCTGTTCGGCGACCCAAAATTCACGTTGACCTTGTGTTGCGTGATTTGTAGCAACATCACCGGCGCTGGGTGATGTTGTCTGGCTTACCCGGTGGGAAAATCCACGTAATGTCGGTTCCGCAAAAAGGTCCCGTGCTGATACCGGATAGCCCAGAAGTGCTTCAAGCCGATGTGTCACGGCGATGGCTAAAAGGCTGTGCCCACCCAGGGCAAAGAAGTTATCATCGCGATGAATGTTCTGAACCTTGAGCAGGTCTTGCCAGATCCGGGCAATGTCGCGTTCAAGACCATCTTCGGGTGGAAGTGTGTTTGTGTTACGATCCCTGCCATCAAGTAGCTGCTTCAGCGCAGCTTTATCAACTTTTCCGGAATCCGATAGCGGTATCGATTCAACGCTGGTGACCACAGAGGGGATCATATAGCCCGGCAGACGATCCGCCAGATATTGCCGCCAACTGTCCTCTGCCGGTGCGTGTTTTCCGGGCCGTGGGCTGACAAAGGCCCACAAGCTATGCTCGTATCCCTGCGTGTGATCCAATACCGCGACGGCCTGTGCAATATCAGGGTGCGTTGCAAGCGCGGATTCAATTTCACCAAGTTCTACACGAATGCCGTTGAGCTTCACCTGATCGTCAGTGCGCCCCATAATTTCCAGTGCACCGTTTGTGTGCCAGCGCCCAATATCACCCGTGCGATAACGGCGACCCCACGCCGTGTGAACAAAGGCTGCTGCTGTCAGATCTGGCCTGCCGACATAGCCATGTGCAAGGCCTGATCCGCCAAGCCATAGCTCCCCCATTACGCCGGGGGGGACGGGGTTGCCGTTTGGATCGCAGACATGAACACTGGTATTGGGCAGGGGGCGTCCCGCGGACAGGAACAGCTGAGGTTCTGCCGTCAGCACGGCCATAGTGCTGCTGATGGTGTTTTCTGTTGGTCCGTAGGCGTTGTAATACTGCAGATTAGCCGCGTAAGTTATAATGTCTGATGGATAGGGCGCTTCTCCACCGGTGACAAGAATGCGTAGCGTAGGTAAAGCCGCACCGTCGAATAATCTGAGATAGGAAGGCGTAATATCCGCCACGGTGATCTTCAAATCGTTTAGAAATGCACGGAATTTATTCGGTGCGCTTAAAATATCATAAGATACCGGGCAGAGCGTTGCCCCGAATGCTAAAGGCAATCCTATATCTGACAGTGATACGTCAAACGATGGCGAAGAAAACATCAGACTGCGATCATCTGCTGTCAGGCCATACGCCTCGCCGGTGCCAAGGATTATGTTGACGTAGGAACGGTGACTGATCCGCACCCCTTTGGGGCGTCCGGTCGATCCGGATGTATAGATAATATAGGCGATGTCGTCCGGTGATCCGCTAACATCTGGGCGATGTGCGGAAATATCTGACAAGGCATCCAGTACCTCTGGCCGCAGGATCGTGGAAACCGTTTTCTCCAGCTCTGCAGGAACCCCAAGACCGTCAAGCGCAATCAGATGGCTTATTCCACAGTCCTTTGCCATGAAAGCCAAACGTTCCGCCGGCAGGTCTGCTGATAAGGGAAGGTAGGTAGCTGCGGATTTCCAAATGCCAAGGACCGCAGATGCAAGTGTAATCGATCGTCCGGTCAGTACAGCAACGGTATCACCGCGTTTAACGCCGCGCCCGATGAGGGTGTTAGCCAGAACATTCGCGTCACGCTCCACTTCGGCATATGTGCGCTGATCTGTTTGCGTTAATACCGCACAGTGCGTGTCCGCATTTTTTTCATTCGTATCGTGACGGTGTTCGAATATCTCGTGAAAGCGCTTTGCGGGACGATCAATCCGTGCCCCATATTCCCATTTTTTTAACTGTGCGGCTTCATCTGGCAGTATGCCGGGCAATGGCATATCTGCCTGGCCTGCCACAGTTAGCCACTTCGCCCAGCCTTGCAGCGCCGTAAACCAGCACTCTGCCGTTTCCTGGCTATAGACCGCTGCATTGACATGCAATTGCAGCATGAGTTGACCGTCCGGCAATTGCTCATGGCTCAGAACCATGTCTTCGCCTGGGGATATCGGCCAATATTCATATGCGGCACTAAAGCGACGCGTCAGTGCAACAGACCCTGATGGTGAGGCTGGTGGCGGGTTTTCCGTCACCGCCATATCAAATAAGGGATAGCGGGCAGGGTGACGGGTGAGTGCGCGCTCTGTACGCAGGTTTTGATAGATCCGTGCGAAAGGATAGCGGGCATGCGACAATGCACCAGCGAGCTTTCCACCGGCTTCATTCAAAATATCGCCGAATGACGCGCTTTGTTGCTGATGAACCGCAATAGGCAGCATATTGACATAGTAGCCAACGATTTTGGCATCTGAAGCGGTTTCGCGGACAGATGCCGTGGTTCCTACAAGAACATCGTCCCGAGCTGTGCGCCGTCGTGCTTCCCAAGCCAGAAGTGCCAGCATAACCGCGTGCAGACTGGTGTTGTGGCTGCGCGCCAGAGCTTTGAGGTTTTCCGTTGTTTTACAATCAAGCCGTACCTCGAAACGATGTGTTCCGGGCGTTTTCGTGCTTGACCGGGCAGTATCAAGCGGCCCTTCTTCAAAGGCGTTGTCAGGAACCCTGGCCAGCAGTGAATTCCAATACTGCGCATCTTCGCTGCATTCATGTCCCGTCAGATAGGTGTCTTCACGCGCAGCCGTTTGGGCAAAGCTTCCCGTAATTTCAGGTAAATGATCGCCACGCAATAATGCGCTGAGTTCTGCCGAAAGAATACCGACAGATTGCCCGTCGCCCACGGAATGGTGCAGGGCCAGCCAGAATAGTTTTTCACCGGTACTTTCAATTGCAACAAGACCTGCACGCCATAGCGGCGCTGACATCATTGATAGCGGTGCCTGCTGACACTGCCGGATAAACGCCAGTGCGGAAGGCGTGTCTGGATGCGTAACGCAGCTGAATGCGATCGTGTTATCAGACGGTGGTGAAATTTTTTGATGGAGTATACCATCCGTATCCATTGCAAATGATGTGCGCAAGGATTGATGCCGGCCCACAAGCGTTGCCCAGGCAGATCGCCACGACTGTATCGATGGCGTATTACCCAAAACGCTTTGGATTAGGGGAATGGTGAATGTTCGTGTGTCAAGACCGGCTGCTTCAGCAACCCAGAATTCTTTCTGGCCTTCTGTTGCGTGGTCACTTTCGGGTACCTGCTCGGTCATATCGTGCGGGGATGCGGTGGTCCTTGCTACACGTTGGGCAAAGTCAGCCAATACCGGGGCGGCAAATAAATCTCTGGCGGATATGGGGTGTTCAAATGCCTGTGAAAGGCGATGCGCCAGCGTTACCGCAAGCAGACTGTTTCCCCCTAAAGCAAAGAAATTGTCTTCGCGATCAACTGTGACATTCAGCAGATCCTGCCACACGGCGGCAATGCGGTCTTCTAATGCATTGCCGGGTGGTGTTTTGTTTTTTTCTTTTTGGTTCTCAGATGTTTTAAGCTTTTGTAACAGGGCTTTTCGGTCGAGTTTCCCGGATGGTGTCAGGGGAAATGATGCAACCTTGGTAACCGATGCCGGAATCATATGCGGTGGCAGGTGTGCCGCAAGATGGGCCCGCCAGACATCTTCATCAGGCATGACGGATTCTGGGTTAAGCCGGATAAACCCATGCAGCGTTTTGGTTTCATTTGCCGCAGCTGTCATCACCACCACGGCTTCGGCGATGGTGGGGTGGGTCTGTAATATCTGCTCGATCTCGCCCAGTTCAATGCGCTGACCATGCAGCTTAACCTGATGATCGATGCGGCCTTGCAGTTCCAGCCTGCCATCGGCCGTCCAGCGACCCAAATCCCCTGTGCGGTAGAAATGCCCATCGGATGTTTCGACAAAATGTTTGGCGGTCAGGATTGGATTGTTCAGATACCCCTGTGCCAGCCCAACACCACCTAACCAGACCTCCCCAACAGTTCCGGGGGGAACTATTACACCGGTATCGCTGCGAATAGAGATGCGGGTGTTGGGTATGGGA
>JBAVPS010000248.1:0-5319 GCA_049693315.1 Rhizomicrobium sp.
CTGCAGAGGTCGGTGATGGCGGATTACCAGCCAGCATAGAGGACGCCTTCGCCGACATTGCGGCGGTGTTTCACTGGCCCCCGTCCGAGATGGACGCCATGACCATCGCCGACCTGATCAACTGGCAAAAATTAGCGATTGATCGCTTCAAACGTATGAACGGGTAAATCATGGCTGCAAGCGAGATGCGCTTAAGGTTGGTTCTGGACGCGCTCGACAAGGTGTCGGGGCCGCTGAAGGACATCGTGGGCGGATCTTCGCGCGCGGCCAAAGCCGTCAAGGAAACCACCGCCCAGCTTCGCGCACTGGAAGATCAGCAAAAGAAGATCGACGGCTTCCACCGCCAGCAATCGGCGCTCGCCGAACAGACCGAGAAGCTGGATGCCGCGCGGGCCAAACAGACCGCGCTGCAGGCCGCCCTTACGGCCACCACGGAGCCCACCAAGAAGCTGCAGCGTGAGTATGACAAGGCCGCGCTGGCCGTCACCCGTCTGGAAACCCTGACCGAAGCCCAGACCGGCAGCCTGACGCGTCTGCAGACCGAGATGAAAGAAGCCGGTATCGACACCGGAAAGCTCGCAGCTCATGAAGCCCGGCTGGCCACTCAGGTGGCTGTGACATCCGCCGCGCTTCGTGAGCAACAGGCCCGTTACGACCGGCTGGCGACCGCAAAACGTAACTTTGACCAGCGCACCGCCACGGCCCAGAAGGTTGGCACCGCAGGCGCCGCGACGCTGGGGGCCGGGGTGGCCATAGCCCTGCCGCTAAAAGGCGCGGTGGATGCGGCATCAGAATATGAATCCGTCATGACCGACATCGCCCAGAAGTCGGATATGTCGCGCGCAGCATCCAAGAAGCTGGGCGAACAGCTTCTGGTCATCGCCAAAAACACCAACCAGTATGCCGACCAGATCCAGGACGGCATGGACACCCTGACCGGCAAGGGGCTCGATGCCAATATTGCCGCCAAGATGATGGCCCCCATCGGCAAAGCGGCCACGGCGTATAAGGCCGAGATCGGGGATCTGTCGAAATCCAGCTATGCTGTCTATAAAAACCTGCAAGTGCCTCTGAATCAGGTGGGCAAAGCCCTCGACGTCATGGCCGAAGGCGGTAAAGCCGGATCGTTCGAATTGCGCGACATGGCGCAGTTCTTTCCGGCCCTGTCGGCAGGCTATGCGGGCATGGGGCAAAAGGGCGTCGGCGCAGTGGCCGATCTTACCGCGGCGCTGGAAATCGCCACCGATGGCGCGGGCAGCGCGGCGGAAGGGGCCAACAACGTCCAGAACCTGATCAACAAGATCAATTCGAAGGAAACCACGGACAACTTTGCCAAGTTCGGCATTGATCTGCCCAAGGCGCTGAAGAAAGCCGCCGCCGAGGGCAAGACCCCGATTGAGGCGATTGCCGAGCTGACCCAGAAAGCCCTGGGCGGGAACACCGAGAAACTTAGCTACCTGTTCAACGACATGCAGGTGCAGGCGGCCCTGCGCCCGCTGATGCAGCATATGGACGAGTTTCGGAAGATCCGTGCCAAAGCCTTCGCCGCCAATGGCACCACCGACAAAGACTTCGCCATCCGTATGGAGGATGCGAAAGAAAAGACCAAGGCGGGCGAGATCGCCATCAAGAACCTCGGAATTACCGTCGGCGCGCAGCTCTTGCCCACCATCGCCATGCTGGCCGAGAAGATCGGGGCCGTCGCCACGAAACTTGCAGCATGGACCAATCGCCATCCGGTTCTGGCCAAGGCTATCATCCTCACCACGGCGGCGGTGACTGGCCTTCTGGTGGTGCTGGGCAGCATCGGCATTGCCGCAGGCGCGGCGATGTATGGCTGGTCTGGCATGGCCTTCGGCATGTCAAAGGGCTTGCCATTGTTCAAAAAAATGGCCGGGGGTTTTGGGGAAATCGTCATGGCTGCCAGAAAGGCCGGAACATTCCTGATGGCAAATCCCATCTATCTGGCGATCGCCGCCATCGCACTGGCGGCATATCTGATCTACCGCAACTGGGGCACCATCGGGCCGTGGCTTGCCGGGGTGTGGAACAAGATCACCGGCATCTTCACCAGCGGGGTGATGTTCCTGACCCAGCGCGTGCCCGCCATGATGGGGCAAGTGGGCATCAATATCGTGCAGGGCATCTGGGGCGGCATCACCAGCGCCAAAGCCTGGCTGATGGGCAAGCTTGCCGAGCTGGCAAGCCTGATCCCCGAGCCGATCCGCAAAGCCCTTGGCATCCACTCGCCCAGCCGGGTGTTCGCGGCTATTGGCGGGCATATGATGACCGGGCTCGATCAGGGCATTGCGGGCGGCTCTGGGGGCCCTTTAAAGCGCGTCGGCACACTTTCCAGCCGCCTGACCCGTGCTGTTGCCGCAGGGGCAACCGCCGCCAGCATCGCGGTCGCCCCCGCCCCGGCGGCGGCAGGTGGTGCAGGAACCGCGCAAGGGGCCGCCACAGCGGCACAGGGCGGCGCTGGCCCGAGCTATCACATCACCATCAACGCGGGCAGCGACAAGGCGCAGGACATCGCCAAGGCGGTACAGGAGGCGATTGCCAAACTGCACCGCGACCAGGCCGCCCGCGCCTTTAAGGACGATTGACCATGCAGCTTTGCTCCCTTGGCATGTTTATCTTTGCCATCGACACGCTGGCCTATAACGAGCTGCAGCGGCGCACCAGCTGGCGGCACGCCCGCAGCACGCGGGTGGGCGCACGCGATGCCACCCAGTTCGTCGGGCCGGGGGATGAGACCATCAACCTTTCCGGCACCGTCTATGCCGAGATCTGCGATGGCCGCGCCAGCCTCGATGATTTGCGCGATATGGCGGCGGCGGGGGATGCGTATCTCTTAATCACCGGTGATGGCAGCGTGGTCGGCAGCTTTGTCATTGAAGGCATCGACGAGCGCCACGCCGCCCTGATGGAAGATGGCAGCCCGCGGGCCATCGACTTTGCCATCGATCTGCTCCGCGTCGATGATGAGGATGCCAGCGACACCAGCGAGGCGGCGGCATGAGCGTGAACAACATCCCCGACTATCTCGTCACGCTGGATGGCACGGACTTAACCTCAAAAATCCGCCCGCGCCTGATCAGCCTGTCGATCAGTGAACAGCGCGGGGATGAGGCCGACCAACTCGACATTCAGCTCGACGACAGTGACGGCAAACTGGCCATCCCCTCGCCCGGCGCTGTTCTGGCCGTATCACTGGGCTGGAAGCAGGGATCGGACGTAACGCCTGGCCTGATCCATAAGGGCCTGTTCAAGGTCGACGAGATCAGCCACAGCGGCCCGCCGGACGTGATCAGCCTTAAAGCCCGCAGCACCGACTTTACCGCCGACATCCGCGCACGGCGCGAGCAGAACTGGCAGGCCGTGACGCTGGGTGCGATCTTGCGGGAGGTTGCCGGGCGGTGCGGCCTTAGCCTTCGCATAGCGGACGACCTGGCAGGCATCACGATAGCGAGCCTGACCCAGAGCCGCCAAAGTGACATCGCCTTCTTAAAATTCCTTGGGGGGCGCTATGACGCCGTGGCCACCATCAAGGCAGGCTGCCTGATCTTCGCCCGTAAAGGCGCTGGCACCACCGCCAGCGGCAAGACGCTTGCCACCCTCACCATCGCGCGGCGGGATGGCGACCGCCACAGCTGGACCCGACAGACCCGCACCGACTATGCCGGTGTTACCGCCAGCTGGCACGACAACGGCGCGGCCAAACGCAAGACCGTGACATCCGGGACCAAGACCGGCTCCAAACGCCTGCGCAAGGTCTATGCCTCTGAGGCGGACGCCAAACAGGCGGCGGAGGCTGAACGGGCGCGCCTCAAACGCATGCCCGCCACGATGGATTTGGGGCTAGCCCTGGGCCGGGCGGATGCCGCCCCCGAACAGCGCGTGAGCCTGACCGGCTTTAAGGATGCGATCAACGCGCAAAGCTGGCTGATCACGGCAGTCGATCACCGCCTTGATCAAAGCGGGTTTACCACCAGTCTGAAGCTGGAAACCGCGCCATGAGATATGCGGGCAAAACCGGAAAAACCTTTAAGCACAGCGATTGTTTACGCTATGCTGCAAGCGATGTGATTTGTGAATGCGAAGTGGTGCGTGCGGGCATCGCCTCAGTCCTGTTCCCCCTGACTGGAGCCATACCTGATGAGCCGTGAAGCCCGCCGCCTGCCCTATATCTGCTGCCCCCATTGCGGGGCCAAAGCCTATGCCCGCGTCGGCGGCAAAACTGCCGATACCTACCGCGAAGTCTATTACGCCTGCGCCAATGAACTGGAATGCGGCCATGTCTTCGTCGTCGCCATGACCGCCATCAGAACCGTGCATCAATCCTTGATGCCGAACCCCGAGGTCCACCTGCCCGTTACGCCGGTGGAGAGGTTGAGGCGGGCGGTGTGACCGCAAACGAAACCGGCCAGAAAACTGCCCGTGCATAGGTGGCCCCTGAAAATATTGTGTACCCACTACACAACACACCATTGACACCCCGCGCAATCGTGTGTATATATTACACAACAAAGAGCGGGGACGTTAATGAAAAGCCGGGATGTGATTGATGCTTTACAGGCCGATGGGTGGGAACTGGACAGCGTTACCGGCAGCCATAACCACTTCAAGCACCCCGTAAAGCCCGGCAAGGTAACGGTGCCCCACCCAAAGAAAGACCTGCCCATCGGCACCCTGAAAAGCATCGAGAAACAAAGCGGTTTGAAACTGCGATAGGAGGCGAAAATGGCAACTCAGTTTTATGTGGCGATCATTGAACGCGGTGCCGAAGGCTTCGGCGCATTCTTTCCCGATTTTCCCGGCTGTGTCAGTGCTGGCGACACCATTCAGGAAACCGCCCGCAACGCCGAAGAAGCCCTGCGCGGCCATGTTGCGGCGATGGTGCGCGATGGTGATGCAATCCCGCCCCCCACGACGCTGGATGATATTCCTGCTGATCCAGAGGTAACTGAAGCCGCCCGCGTCATGGTTCCGGCGTCACTGCCGGGGCGCGCGTTACGGCTAAATATCAGTCTGGACGAAGGGCTGGTCGGCGAGATCGACCGCACAGCAGCGACACTTGGCATGTCGCGCAGCGCCTTTCTGGCCGACGCCGCCCGCCGGGTTCTGGACGCAGCCTGAGTAACGAGCGCGAATATAAATGGTAAAATGTGCTGATCGAGCTTTTGTGTGTAGTGAACGCAGATTATCACGAAAATGGTTTTAATTTTACGGACACAATTTAACAAGAATTAACGGCGACATGCGCCCAATTCCATTTTACGAATTGGAGAAAAATATCATGAATGGCGTGACATACAG
>JBAVPS010000249.1:0-2197 GCA_049693315.1 Rhizomicrobium sp.
GTATTGGGCAAACAACCCAAGACAGATAGTAACAATCAGAACACCGACAAAGGCGCCGATCAGTTTTTTGGAAACAGATATGTCCTGGATGCGCATAGGGACCCCAAATAGCTCGTCTTCGTTTGGGGATCTTACGCACAAAAGCATTTACAACCAGTAATGACGTAAAAAAACGTAATATTAACCACAAGACACATCATGGTACAGACTAGACTGTACTTTGGATCAGAATGATCCAATACAGCGATCATCACGCGCCATATAGCGGGCAAGCCGGTTTTGCAGCGGGCGGACGGCGTTGGGGGGGGCATAAAATCTTTGGGCAACATCCAGCACCAGCCGCGCCCCTCCTGCCCCTAAGCTCACGCACACGTTACAATTGCGCACCGTATGTTTCAGACGCTGTTTTTCGCGCAGAAAACCAACCGCTGCAATGCGTTAGATGGGATTAAACCCCACTATATGGGAGCGCGCCCACTGTCACTTTACGCTTCCCCCCACCACACCCACCCCCTATTTTCAGCCGCAGGAAATGTCGCCGGATCTTTCTTGCGTGCGAAAACCCAAAACGCGCCAAGGCTCTGGTCCCAGGGGGAAAACAATGCGTGTCTGGATTTGTGCAACGGTTGCGGCGCTGGTGATGACGGTTGCGGCGGTGGCCGAGCGGGCCTCGGTCTTTACGCCCTCACCACGACAGTCCTTTGATTTTAGTAGCGGCTGGCGTTTCCACACTGGCGATACCCCCGATGCCAGCGGCGCTGGCTTTGCCGGGGATGATTGGCAAACCGTCACCCTGCCCCACGCGTTCAACCAGACCGAAGCCTTTGCCCGCGACATTCACGCCTTGTCGACCGGGATTATCTGGTATCGCAAACATTTCCGTCTGCCCGCCAGCTTCCGCCCCGGCGAGGCTACCGGACATGCTTTTTTGGAATTTCAGGGCGTGCGACAGGCAGCCGAAGTTTGGGTCAATGGCACCGAAGTTGGCCTCAATGAAAATGGCGTGATGGCCTTTGGCTTCGAGATCACACGCGCCCTGCACCCCGGCGATAATGTGGTGGCCGTGCGTATTGATAATAACTGGAAATACCGCGAGCGGTCCACCGGATCGCCATTTCAATGGTCGGATCAGAATTTCTATGCCAATTACGGCGGCATCAACAAACCGGTGCGGCTGCATCTGACCGGGGCGAGCTATCAAACCCTGCCGCTGTATAGCAACCTTGGCACCACCGGTACCTATGTCTGGGCGGGGGATTTTGATCTGGCCCATCAGGCCGCCACCCTCCACGCCGAAACCGAACTGCACAGCAGCCAGGCGCAAACCGTGCGCTACAGCGCCGTGCTGCGTGATGCCACTGGAAAAGTGGTGGCGACACTCGACGGTGGCAAAGTGGCGTTAAAAGCTGGCAACAACACGCTGTCGGTGCAGCAGCGCCTTTCCGGCCTGCATTTCTGGAGCTGGGGCTACGGCTATCTCTACACCGTGACGACCATCATCAGCGATCGCAACGGCAAGGTTCTGGATGCCGTCGATACCCGCACCGGGTTTCGTCAGACCGCCTTTGAGCATGGCGTGTTCGCGCTCAATGGCCGGGTGCTGATGCTGAAGGGCTATGCCCAGCGCACCACCGATGAATGGCCCGCGGTGGGGCTGTCGGTGCCGCCATGGCTGAGTGATTTTACCGATGGGCTGATCACCGGGGCGAACGGCAATCTGGTGCGCTGGATGCATGTGACGCCGTCCAGACAACAGATCGAATCCTGTGATCGTATTGGCCTGATCAGTAACCTGCCCGCAGGCGACAGCGAAGGCGATGTCATTGGCCCGCGCTGGAACCAGCGGGCGGCGGTGATGCGCGATGCCATCATCTATAACCGCAACAATCCGTCCGTCATCTTCATTGAAAGCGGCAACAAGGGCATCAGCGAAACCCATATGGCCGAGATGAAAGCGATCCGCGACCAGTATGATCCCCATGGCGGGCGCGCCATCGGATCGCGTGAAATGCTCGACAGCAAAATCGCGGAATATGGCGGCGAGATGCTCTACATCAACAAATCGGCGGGCAAACCGCTTTGGGCGCATGAATATTCGCGTGACGAGGCCCCGCGCACCTATCAGGATGAATTCACCCCGCCCTACGCCAAAGACCGGCCGGATTATAACCGCACTGCGGAATCTATGGCGGTGACG
>JBAVPS010000250.1:0-2653 GCA_049693315.1 Rhizomicrobium sp.
CCACCTGACCGCCCAGCGCGCAATCGCCGCCCTGCCAGTTGCACATCACGCCGCCCGCGCCTTCGACCACCGGGATCAGCGCCGCGACATCCCATTGCTTGAGGTTGGATTCGATCACCAGATCGACAAAGCCCATCGCCAGTGCGGCATAGGCATAGCAATCGCCGCCAAAGCGCGACATGCGCGCCTTGTCCGACACGCTGCGAAACGCCGCTGCCTCGGCCTTGGTGAAATAATCCCACGGGTGGGTGGTCATCACCACGGCGTCCGACAGCTTGGTGCAGGCGCGGGTCTTCAGTACGGTTTTCTGGCCGCCCGCGAACAAAAAGGCTTCGCCGCTGGCACCGATGAAACGCTCGTCCAGTACCGGCTGATCGATCACGCCCAGCACCGGACGGGTGCCTTCGGCCAGCGCGATCAGGGTGCCCCACAGGGGCTGACCGGTGATGAAGGCCCGGGTGCCGTCGATCGGGTCGAGCACCCAGTTGCGCCCGCTTTGCCCCGCCTCGCTGCCATATTCTTCGCCGACAATGCCATCTTGGGGCCGTTCGGCCTTCAGCAGCGTGCGGATCGCCACTTCGGCCCCTTTATCGGCCTCGGTCACCGGGTCGAACAACGCGCCCTTGGCAGCGCCCTTGTCGGTAACGGCCAGTGCATGGCGGAAAAAAGGCCGGATTGCCGCGCCCGCCGCATCGGCCAGCCGATGGGCTAATGTAAGATCGTCTTGGGATACTGTCATATCTGGAATCCACCCGTGTTTGGCTTTTTGTACGACGCCCGCGCCGCCACCGAAAGAGCCGATTGCCGCGGCCAACCTGCACGGGGGGAAAGCTTTACGAAACAGCAGGTTCCCCGTCCAATCCGCCGCATGGGGAACAAGGCGTTTGCGCTTGGTCTGGTGGCTTACTATCCTGGGCTGACACAGGTGCGTCACAAAAAGAACCGCCTTAAAGGGGAAATGCATACGATGTCAGGCACGCCGGAGCCGTCGGCCCAAACCCTGTTTGCCACCGCCCAGTCGCTGCACCGCCAGGGTAAAAGTGCCGAAGCCGAACAAAACTACCGCGCCGCCTTAGCCATCGCCCCGCACAATGCCGAAGCGCTGGAATGGCTTGGCGTGCTGTGCCTGCAAAGCGGTCGGCAGGACGAAGCGCTGGAACTGCTACAGGCCGCTTCCGACGCCGCCCCACAGCGTGTCAGCTATCACGACAATCTGGCCGCCGCGATGGTACAGGCCAGGCGCCCGGCCGATGCGGTGAAAGCCTTGCGACGCTCGGTCGCCGCGGCACCGGATGTTCTGGCCACGCGGGTCCATCTGGGCGAGCTTCTCGGGCTGATCGGCCATTATAACGAGGCGATGGCCGAATTCGACCATGCCATTGATATGGACCCGGTGCTGAAAAACGTCTGCCGCGACACATCCGGCATTGCCGATGAAAAGGCCCGCAGCCAGCTGATCTTACAGAACTGCCAGCATATTCTGTCGCGCTATCCCTATTACGCGCCAGCGGTCTACAGCAAATCCTGCGCGCTGCAGACACTGGGGCGGCTGGACGAAGCCCGCGCCGCCTGTGAGCAGGCCATCGCCCTGAACCCCACCATTGCGGTCTATTATCACAACCTGGTTCACAGCGGCTCGGCCGAGCAAAAGCAAAAAGCCCTGGCCGCGCTGGAAAAACTGACCGCGCATGAAGACGCCATGCCAGAGGATGGCCGCACGGCACTGCATTTTCTGCTCGCCAAAGCCTATGACGATGCCGGACGATTTGAAGCGGGCTTCACCCATTTGCGCAGCGCCAACGCCCTCAAACGCCAGCAGATTCAGTATGACGAAGCCCGTGAAATCGGCCAGCTTACCACCCTGGCGGCGGCCTTTACCCCGGCACGGCTGCAAGAGCTGTCCGGCAGCGGCGCACCAAACGACAAGCCGGTTTTCATTGTCGGCATGTTCCGCTCCGGCACCACACTGATCGAACAAATTCTGGCCAGCCACCCGGCCGTCTATGGCGCAGGCGAGCTGCCACTGCTGCCCGATCTGGTGCGTGAAAAAGGCGGGCTGGACGCCACGGACGCATTACTGACACCGCAAACGTTGCGCGACCTTGGCGAACGCTATGGCAGCCGCACCGCCGCCATGGCCCCGACGGCCAAACGGATCACCGACAAGCAGCCCTATAATTTCCGCAATGTCGGGCTGATCCATCTGGCACTGCCGGGGGCGCGGATCATTCACATCACGCGCAATCCGCTCGACACCTGTTTTTCCTGTTACAGCCTGATGTTCGCGGGCGAGATCGGCTTTGCCTATGATATGGGCGAAATGGGCCGCTACTACAAAGCCTATGAAGCGCTGATGGCGCACTGGCGCAAAGTCCTGCCCGCCGGTGCCATACTGGATGTTCAGTATGAAGACGTTGTTGCCGATCTGGAAGGACAGGCCCGCCGCCTGATCGACTATTGCGGGCTGGAGTGGGACGCGCGCTGTCTGAGCTTTCACAAAACCGACCGGGCGGTGTCGACCGCCAGCCTGTATCAGGTGCGTCAGCCGCTTTATACGTCGGCGGTTGGCCGGGCGCAGGTCTATGACGCCTGGCTTAGGCCCTTAAAAGACGCACTTGGTATGGGGGCATAAAATGAACACGCTTGTTATTAC
>JBAVPS010000251.1:0-9070 GCA_049693315.1 Rhizomicrobium sp.
TTGCTGCACTGGGCTTTAAACGGTTGGAGGATCTGATCGGCCGCACCGATCTTTTGTATCAGATCAGCCGTGGGGCAGAGGAGCTTGACGATCTCGACCTGAACCCGCTTCTGGTGCAGGCCGATCCGGGCAGTTATTCGCGCCATTCCACCCGCAAGGAACGTAACGCCGTGCCCGACACACTGGATGCGCAGATCGAAGTCGATGCCGCCCCGCTGCTCGATCATGGCGAGAAGATGCAGCTGACCTATAATGTGCGCAACACCATGCGCTCGATCGGGGCGCGCATCTCGTCACACATCGTCAAAAAGTGGGGCATGAATGTGCTGGCACCGGGCCATCTGACGCTGCGCTTACGCGGCTCCTGTGGCCAGTCGCTGGGGGCCTTTGCCGTGCAGGGCCTGAAAATTGAAGTCTTTGGCGATGCCAATGACTATGTTGGCAAGGGGCTGTCGGGGGCGACAATTGCGCTGCGCCCGATGCCCTCGGTCAGCTTTGCCCCCCGCGATAACACCATCATCGGCAACACGGTGCTGTATGGTGCCACGGCAGGCAAGCTGTTTGCCGCAGGTGGCGCGGGCGAGCGTTTCGCCGTGCGTAATTCCGGTGCCGTGGCGGTGGTGGAAGGCGCGGGCTGCAACGCCTGTGAATATATGACCGGTGGTATGGTCGCGATCCTCGGCCCGGTGGGCGATAATTTCGCGGCGGGCATGACCGGCGGCATGGCCTTTGTCTATGACACCGACGGGCGCTTTGAAGACAAGCTCAACCCTGACAGCATTGTGTGGCAGCGGGTCGAGATGCCCTATTGGGAAGAAATCTTACGCGCGCTGATCAGCGAACATCAGATGGAAACCGGATCGGAATTCGCAGGCGAAATCTTAAGCCGCTGGGATGACGAACTGAAACGCTTCTGGCAGGTGGTGCCCCGCGAAATGGTAAGCCGCCTGTCCCACCCGCTCGCCCACCCCGAACGCACCGCAGCGGAATAACCTTCAAGGCTTGCCCCGAACCGCCCTATCGGCTATATACCCCCCCAGGGTATATAGCCGATGAGGTCAGCCGATGCAGCACGACACCAAAATCCTTGCCCGTTTGAACCGCATCGAAGGTCAGGTGCGCGGTGTCGCCCGCATGGTGGTGGAAGAACGCTACTGCATCGACATCCTGACCCAGATCCGGGCCACCAAGGCCGCACTGGCGCGGGTGGAACGCGAAGTGCTCAAAGCCCATGCCGAGGGCTGCATCACAGCCGCGATTGCCAGCGGCGATGCCGAAAAACAATCCCAGAAGTTTTCCGAGTTGGTTGAGTTGTTGCTTGCGCAGGATAAGTGACGATGGAAAAAGTGTTTGATCCGGTTTGTGGTATGTCGCCCGATGCTACGGTGGCCCGCTCCAAAGGGCTGCACAGCCTCTATGGCAGCAGGGATTATTATTTCTGCAGCGCCGGTTGCAAGGCGCGCTTCGAAGCCGAGCCGCTGAAATATCTTGGCCGCGACCCGGTGTGCCGCATGACGCCGAACAAGTTTCTGGCGCGCGACAAGGGCAACACCCACACCTATCAGGATACGGAATATTTCTTCTGCTGCGCCCGCTGCAAAGAAAAATTCATTGCCGCGCCCGAACAGTATTTACGGGACGCCCCGCCACCGGCCCACACCAAAGCCGATGCCAAGGCGCTTTATACCTGTCCGATGGACCCGGAGATTGTGCAGCATGGCCCCGGCACCTGCCCCAAATGCGGCATGGCGCTGGAGCCGATGGCCCCCAGCCTTGAGGAGGACGACAGCGAATACCGTTCGATGCGCTGGCGCTTCTGGTTATCCCTGATCCTGACGCTGCCGGTGGTGGCGCTGGCGATGTCGCCCTGGCTGCCGCCCTTGCCGATTCCCGCCGCTTGGATCGAGGCCGTGCTGGCGGTTCCGGTTGTGCTGGTCTCGGGTGGGTTCATCTTCACACGCGGGGTGCGCGGGATCCTCAGCGGCCACGCCAATATGTTCACCCTGATCGGGCTGGGCATGCTGGTCACGCTGGCCGCAAGTCTGGTGGCGCTGTTCTGCCCCGGGCTGATCCCCAGCGCCTATCAGAACATGCAGGGGCCACCGTTTTATTTTGAAACCGCCACCACCATCGTCACGCTGGTGCTGCTGGGCCAGATGCTCGAATTAAAGGCCCGCGCGCGCACGGGGGCCGCACTGAAAAGCCTGTTGCAACTGGCCCCGAAAACCGCCCGGCGCCAAACCGCCAGCGGATTCGAGGATGTGGCGCTGGCCGAAATTGCCCCCGGTGATGTGCTGCAGGTCCGCCCCGGCGAGGCGGTGCCGACCGATGCCGTGGTGATTGACGGCACAAGTGCGCTCAACGAAGCCATGATGACCGGGGAATCCCTGCCCGTGGCCAAAGCGGTCGGCGATGCGGTGATCGGCGGCACCCTGAACGGCGAGGGCGTGCTGCTGGTTCGTGCGCAGGCGGTCGGCGCAGCCACTATGCTGGCCAAGATTATCGCGCAGGTGGCCGAAGCCCAGCGCAGCCGTGCCCCAATGCAGAATCTGGCCGACAAGGTCGCCGCCTGGTTTGTGCCGGTGGTGGTGCTGGCCGCGCTGCTGGCAGCCGGGGCGTGGCTCTATTTCGGGGCATCCTTTGCCATGGCGGCGATGGCGGCAACATCGGTGCTGGTCATCGCCTGCCCCTGCGCATTGGGTCTTGCCACGCCGATGTCGGTGATGGTGGCGGTGGGCAAGGGGGCCCGCGCCGGGGTGCTGATTAAAAACGCCGCCGCACTGGAAGCTTTGGCACGGGCCAAAACACTGGTGCTCGACAAGACTGGCACCCTGACCGAGGGTAAGCCCAGACTGATTGCGGTACGCAGTGTAAACTGTCAGGAAAACACTGTGCTGACGCTGGCCGCCGCGCTGGAACAGAACAGCGCCCATCCGCTGGCCCATGCCATCTGCAGCGCAGCGACGGAACGGGGCCTTACCCTGCCCCACGCTACCGTGTTTGCCTCCATCGCCGGGCAGGGTTTGCGGGGGCTGATCGATGGCGTCACTGTGATGATCGGCCGGGCCGAGTTTTTACCCGCCCCGGTACCGGCCGATTTAAACGCCGAAGCCGAACATTACCGCGAACAAGGTGCCAGCGTGATGTTCGTGGCCGCGGGCGAGGATGTCGTTGGTCTGATCGCGGTGATGGACCCGCTGAAGGAAAATGCCGCCCTGGCGGTCAAGGCGCTGACCGCCACCGGCCTGAAACTGGTGATGGCTTCGGGCGATGCCGAACCGACCGTGCGGGCGGTCGCCGGACGTATCGGGATTGAACATTTCGCCGCCGGAATGACGCCGCAGGGCAAGATGGATCTGATCGTCCGGTTAAAAAAAAATGGTCCGGTTGCCTTTGCCGGCGATGGTGTCAACGACGCCCCGGGGCTGGCCGCCGCCGATATCGCCATCGCCATGGGCACCGGATCGGATGCCGCCATTGCCGGTGCTGCCATCACCCTGCCTCAGGGCGAGATGACGGCGCTGTTGCGCGCCCGACGGCTGGCCCGCGCCACCTTGCGCAATATGAAACAGAATCTGTTTTTCGCCTTTGTCTACAACGTCATCGGTGTGCCGCTAGCCGCGGGCGCGCTGTACCCGTTCACGGGCTGGCTTCTGTCACCCATGATTGCCGCGGCGGCGATGAGTGTCAGTTCGGTCTCGGTGATTGCCAACGCGCTTAAGCTTGCTCGCGTGAAATTGTAGCGCATCGGCGCCGGGATGGACTAAAACAGCCGCAGCCGGCGTTTACCGGCATGGGGTTATTTTCAAGGACATCTCATCATGACACGACATTCGATGCCGATCGCCTGTGCGGCGGCTTTGGTGCTGCTGATTGGGGCGGGCTTTGGCGCCGAAGGCGATCACGCCAAAGGCACAGGCTATCTGACCGGGGCCGACAAAATAGATTCCACCCAGTTTCTGGCCCCGCCACCGGCGGTGGGCAGCGTGCAGTTTGCCGCGGATGAAGATGTTTTTCTGCGCATGCGCGCGCTGGAAGGGTCTGTGCGCTGGAAGCTGGCCACCAATGATGATGATTTGTCGACCGATGCCCTGATGCGGGATTTTTCCTGTGCGTTGGGCGTGACTTTCGACAGCAAGACGGCACCGAAGTTCGCCGCGCTGTACAACAAGGCGGCCAATGACGCTGGTAATGCCATCGGATCGGGCAAGGAATTTTTCAAGCGCCCGCGCCCGTTGCAGCATAACGATCTGCCGCTGTGCGTGCCACATGACAAATACGCGTCGAGCTATTCCTACCCCTCGGGCCATTCGACGCTAAGCTGGACCTTTGCCTCGATACTGATGGCGGTGGCACCGGATCGCACCGGGGCGATTGCGGCCCGTGCCCGTGGCTTTGGCGAAAGCCGGGCGGTGTGCGGTGTGCACTGGGCGTCGGATGTTGAGGCCGGGCGCCTGGCCGCCTCAAGCGTGTTTGCAGCCCTGCAGGGCAACAAGGCGTTCCGGGGTGATCTGAAAACCGCGCGGGAGGAAATCGACCACCTGCGCGCCCATGCGCCCAAGCCCGCCGCCGATTTCTGCAAGGTGCAGGACAGCGCCGCCAAACGGCCCTGGTAAGCCAAATTCGCGTAAAAATAGTGACAGACTGTCGCCCGCCTGACTTCCCGCCGACTTAGGCTTGAAGCCGGCGGGCGTTTTGTTCTACAGCCGCCCCGTTGAAATGTGGAAATGCTCGGAAAGGGCGGCTATGCGTTCGCTGAAAAAAATGTGGCACGGCAATGGGGAACGCAAACCCTGGCTGACCCGGATTTTTCTGGTGCTGTTCACCCTTCTGGTGCCGCTGCCCATTCTGTATCTGCTCATTTTCCGCTTTGTGCCGGTGGTGGGCACGCCACAGATGGTGCTCTATCTCGTCACCGGGCGCGACGTGCGTTATTCCTGGCAGAGCTATGGCGAGATTTCCCCTGCGTTAAAACGCTCGGTCATCGCCTCGGAAGACCAGAAATTCTGCACCCATCATGGCTTCGATATGGACAGCATTGAGCAGACCATCGAAAGACACGACGCCAACCCGCACAAGCGTATGCGCGGGGCCAGCACCTTAAGCCAGCAAGTGGCACGCACGCTGTTCCTGCTGCCGGTGCGCAGCTGGGTACGCAAGGGCATGGAAGCCTATTTCACCGTGCTGATCGAGGCCCTGTGGCCGAAGAAGCGGATTTATCATGCCTATCTCAATCTGGTCGATTGGGGTAATGGCAATTTCGGTGCACAGGCGGCGGCGCAGGATTATTTCCATGAACCGGCTTCCGAACTGACCAAGATTCAGGCCGCACGGCTGGCCACCATTCTGCCCAACCCGGATGTGTGGCGCGCCGACAAACCCGGTGCCTTTGTTGCCAAGCGTTCGAAAGTCATCAAGGGCCGTGCCGCCGATGTCCGCCGCGACGATCTGGATTTCTGCGTGCGGTAAACGGGCAGCCCCCATGCGACACAGGGGGGCATTACAGCCGCATATATTTTCTGTATACTATATTATAGTACTAAGTACAAATTTTAAAATTCATTTACGTCCAAGGGGGCACATCACGTGAGTTTCTGTACTTCGCGCAGACCAAATCTGCGTCACGCTCTGCTATTGTCAACAAGCCTTATGATCGCGTCACTCAGCACCGCTGCGGGGCAAACAGTCATAAGTAGTGGAGAGACTGTCGACATCAGTACCGCAATTGCAGATGGGGTGGAGTATATCAGCATAAATGGCGGTACACTAGCGGTAACGTCCGATACGACTTACGATAAAACCTTATACTTTACCGGAGGGGGAAACACGCTCTCCATCGATATGGGAAGCAGCCTTACCCAAACCGGTTTCATGTGGCCACAAACATCAACCAGCAGCTTGACCCTGACCGGTGGCGGCACGCTTATACTTGCATCCAACGCCAATATAATTGGCAACAGCGATATGAGCTCCTCGGTTCTGACCATCAACGCAGGCTCCACGCTGCAGCTTGGCGATGGTGCCAGTGATGGTTTCATCAACAATAACATTACAAACAACGGCCTGATCCGTTACAACTACCCGGACACTTACGACGTTTCTTACGTCATCTCCGGCACCGGCGATGTCGAAATCGCCTCAGGCGCTATTTCCATCAGAAACAGCCAAGCCTACACCGGACAGACAATTATTGATGCCGGTGCGCAGTTCTACCTTGGCAGTGGAACCAACACAGTTTCACTAGCCAGTTCTGCCATCATTGATAACGGTACATTCTATATCAACGATAGCAACACACTGACATTAGGCCAGACGATCAGCGGTACCGGCTCGCTGGTGCTTCTGTATGATAACAGTGACCTGACACTGACCGGGGAAAACACCTTTACCGGAGGTGTCGCGCTTAGGGGTATGTCAACCCTGCGCATCGGAAACGGTGGCACCACCGGCAGCCTGACCAGCGATATTACCGGATCGGGGACGGGCTATGGCACCGTCATCTTCAACCGCGCGGATGCCTACACATACAGCGGCGCTATCACAAACGTTTATACCATCGAAGTTGCCACTGGTACGGTGACACTCACCGGCACTAACAGCAGCACCTATACCAACATCGACATTGGTGCGACGCTGCAGATTGGCAATGGCGGCACCAGCGGCAGCCTGACCAGTCAGATTACCGATGATGGTACGCTAATTATTAACCGTTCCGATGATTATGAACTAGATAAAACGATCCTTGGTTCTGGCGTTCTCGATATATCCGGCACAGGCACGGTATCGCTTGGTGGCAACACGGCGGGCTTTGCCGGCACCACAATCATCGATAGCGGAGCGACGCTGGCGCTAACCTATAGCAGCGGAAATATCCTTAGCAACAACATCACTGATAACGGTACACTGCTTATTAATAACACCACAAGAAACATCATAGCGGGCGAAATTGTCGGCAGCGGAAGTCTGCATCTTAGCCTGACGTCGAAACTCTATATTACAGGTGATGCCAGCCATACCGGCGGCACGCTTATTGACGAAGATGCACGACTGTATATCGGCAATAGTGGCACCACAGGCAGCGTAGCAGGCAACATCGTCAACAATGGCATCCTCGATTTCAACCGCACAGATGCATATTCTTACACCAGTGATATTTCCGGTTCAGGGTCTGTTTACATAGAAAGCGGCGGCACGCTGACGCTCGGCGGCAACAACAGCTACACCGGCACTACCTCGATTCTTGAATCAAGCACACTGATACTGGGATCGGATACCGCCCTCCCGCAAGGCGCAAGCGTCGGTATTATGACCAACGCCACACTGGATCTGAACGGTCATAACGCATCCGTGGCCACATTGGTCGCGCAAGGTCACCTAGCTCTGACCAATGCAACCCTCACCCTAACCGGGGATAGCTATTTTCTAGGAACAACAACTGGTACCGGCGGCATCACCATCAGCAACGGTGCAGCGGTATATTTCGGATACAGCGGGTACACATCAACCAGTACCTATTCCGGTGCAACCATAATTGAAGACGGAACCCTGTTCGCGAATACCAGCGGCTCACTGTCTGCGAATTCCGTCTTTACCGTGGCCCGTGGATCATCACTGCAGCTTGCCAGCGGCGCAAGCAACGCAATCGGAAGCCTGTATGGCGCAGGTAGTGTAACGGTCACAAACAGCACACTGACCGTCGCAAATGGCGGCATTTTTTCGGGTGTTATTTCCGGCACAGGATTGCTGGATGCGGCGGGCGGTACACTTATTCTAACCGGGGCAAACACCTACACCGGCGACACAGTGATTGACAGTGGTGCCACGCTACAGATCGGTAATGGCGGCACCACGGGGTCCATCATCGGGAATATCACCGATAACGGCACACTGATTTTCAAACGGACCGATGGCCTGCTTTATAGCAGCGTAATCTCCGGAAGTGGTGGGGTCACGGTTGAAAGTGGTGACGTCTATCTGACCGGGACCAACACCTATACAGGAACCACCACCATCAATGCCGGTGCGTATCTGATCATCGGCAATGGCAGCACCAGCGCCACTACAGGTTCCATTATCAGTGATGTTGTGAATAACGGTACACTGGAATTCAACAGATCTGATCGCCTCACCTATGCCGGTAACATTTCCGGCTCTGGTGACGTTTCTGTCAGTGCAGGTGGTTCTGTCATCCTGGCCGGCAGCAACAGCTATTCCGGTAATACCTACATCACCAATGGCACTCTGATTGCCGGAAGCGCCAATGCGATTTCTTCCAGCAGTATCATTTCCATTTCGAGCACAGGATCTCTCAACCTCAATAACTACAACGCCTCGACCCCGGCGGTTTTTGGTTTTGGTACAATATCTCTGGGTAGCGGAACGCTGACGATCACCGATAGTGGAAGCAAGGATTACGCAATTTACCAATATGGCGGCGTTATCTCCGGCACAGGTGGCGTTACACTTTCGGCAGGCACTCTGTATCTTACAGGCGAAAACACCTATACCGGCGACACCACCATCGCCAGCGGTGCCACATTATATATCGGCGCAGGCGGCACCACAGGCAGTGTTGCCGGTAATATCGCTGATAATGGTGCATTGTTGTTCGATCGGTCTGACGACATCACCTACAGCGGCAATATCTCCGGTAGCGGCACAGTATCAAAGTGGGGGGATGGTGTTCTGACCTTAAGCGGCAGCAACAGCTATAGCGGAAACACCAATATTGCTACCGGGACACTGCGCCTTGGATCAGAAACGGCATTATCCGCAGCAACGGTGGTCACGGTTTACGAGATCGCCACGCTTGATCTTAATGGATACAACAGCACAATCAGCAGCCTGATTGGTACAGGATCTGTTACACTAGGCAGCGCAACACTAACCATCGCCAATGGTGGCAGTTATTCCGGCATCATTTCGGGTACAGGCAGCATGACCATCAGCGGTGGCGTCATGGGCCTTTATGGTACCAACACCTATACCGGTGGCACCACCATCGCCAGCGGCGCCACATTGCAGATTGGCAACGGCAGCACCACCGGCAGCATTGTCGGCAATATTGTCG
>JBAVPS010000252.1:0-3441 GCA_049693315.1 Rhizomicrobium sp.
CGACATAGTCGAACAGGCGCTTTTCATCTTGATAATACTGAATTTTATCCCCATCCGCGATCAGGCGGATATGCTGCCACCGGTTAGGCTGTAACAGCACATCCGGCGATGACAGGTCATTTTGCGGCAGCAACGGACGGACGCGGTCATCCCCGATGTAGCGACGAAAGCGTGTTGTTGTATTCCGATTACCGCCCTGGCCGACATAATATGTCAGAAGTGTATTATAATCGGCGAAATTTCCGCTGCGCAGCGGCTCAAAAAAGGCCCCCCGGCGCGGATCCGTCGCCATCCAGAAACAGTTCAGATCACTGACCCAGTCGTTCGGCCCGCCAGAACGTACCATTAATGCGTCATATTCAATCATTACCGGTCCGTAGAGTTCCTGCCGGAACCACAGCGTCACCCCGGCGGCGACATCGATATCCAGCATGCCAGACCGGGTACGGACCGTACCGCCCCCCTCCTGCTCGACCTGCCACTGCCCCAGTCCGCCACCAAAGTCGTCTGCGAAAAGTGGCTGATTCTTATAAGTTTTACGTATTTCAGAGGGAGTTTCCGCTGCGAAAGACTGACCGTTTGTAACCGCCACGACCACGGTAAACGCTGCCACAACCAATGATAGGGCAAGTGTGTGCCATTCACCATTTTTCGAGCCCCCAAACATGTGTCCTAACTCCCACAATTCAGCCACAATACGCGCCAAAGCGTTACAATATGCAACTAATTGTAATATTCCCACTCTCAAATAATTGACATTGGTATCATATAATGAAAATATTGCGCCATAAAAATACCATTATCGATCATTTCCGACAGTTTAACTGCATTTACAAGCACAAACACGCGGAAACAACTACGTTTCAGTAACCAAGGGGGGAGCGGAGCTCTCAAGGCTTCGTTAAAGGGGATGGTTCGAAGGCAAACGATCTGACCGCAGCCAGAACGGCAAGCGGCGGGCGCATTTTAAAAGCGCGTGGGGCAAAAACCCAAAAAAATAAAAAAGTCAGGCAGAGGAGCGGAGCACCAAACATGTGCCCGCCAGGAAAGGGAAAACAGTGACCAATCGTAAAATTGGCGTACAGGAAAACAGCCAAGGGCTTACCGCACTTAAGCGCGTTCTTGTCGCCACAGCAGCCATTACAGCGCTTGGCGCGGGGCTGTCCGATGCGTACGCCCAGTCAGCCGACACGATTGAGACCATCGTGATCACGGGCTATCGCGCCTCGCTCGAAAGCGCCCTGGCGACCAAGCGTATGTCGAACTCGATGGTCGATGCGATTAACGCCGAAGACGTTGCCAAATTCCCCGATGCCAATCTGGCGGAATCGCTGCAGCGGCTTCCCGGTGTCTCGGTTGACATGGATAACGGCGAAGGCCGCACCATCTCGATCCGCGGCCTGGGGGCAGACTTCACCCGCGTCACCATCAACGGCATGGAAGCCCTGTCGACGGCAGGTTCGTCCAACGCAGGCACCAATCCAAACCGCAGCCGCCAATTCGACTTTAATACCTTCGCATCGGAACTGTTCAGCTCGCTGAAGGTAACAAAGTCCCCCTCGGCGGAAACCGATGAAGGCTCGCTTGGTGCCACCATCGGCCTGGTGTCGGGCCACCCGTTTGAAATCGGCAACAAAGTTGCCCTTTCGGCCAATAATGCCTATTATGAACAGGGGCATGCGTTCAACCCGCGGGTTGCCGCCGTGCTCTCTCACAACTGGTTAGGCGGTCGCCTCGGCACGCTGTTTTCCATGGCCTATAACATCCGTCACCAGAGTATTGACTCTTTCAGTTCCGGCGTCGGGATGAATTATGTCTACTCTGCCGTCGGAACGGCCGCGATGACATTTGCCGGCACCCCGAATCCGGCATCCGGATCGACGATTATGACCCGTGACGGCTTTGCCGCCCCCACGGGAACATCGTGCAGCGGAACAAGTGGCGTCATTCCAGGGGCAACGATCACCAACAGCGCCTACTGCGCCGCACTTTCCGGTTCCGACCCGGATGCCTATGCCGCCGTTGAAGGCACCAACTATGGCCACACCATCAATTCAAGTGGCACCTGGGTTGGCTCCGCACCGATTAATGCGCTGCTCTTACCGCAGCTGCGTAATAACGATCTGTATCAAAATCGTATTGGCCTGACATCGTCGATCCAGTGGCAGGTTGACGACAACACACTCATTACCATTGACGGGCTTTTTTCCTCCTACCATCAAAACGCCACCAACTATTATCTGACGGATATTGGTTTCAACCGGAACAACACGGTTTCGGGCCTCACCTCGGCAACATCGTCGACCAATCTGTCCAGCTATTACGCCACCTGTGCGGACCACACAGAAACGGCAATTCAGGCCGCGAACACCTGCGTAACATCCAGCTCTATGTCGGTGTATGACTACTACAGTAACAGCTCTTCACCGGGATATGATTCCAGCGATCCTAATGGGCTAAACCACCTGATCGCTACCATTGGCCGCCCGACCACCAAAATTCTCAGTGCAACGGTTACCAACAATGTCGTCGGCGCCATCACGCTCGACAATATGGATTACCGCTCGTTCACGGACCAGAGCATTGCAGATACCCAGTTTGAACAGGGTTCTGCCCACCTTGAGCATGCTTTTACCGACAATCTGAAAATGGACTTCCTGTTTGGTATGGCGGTTTCGCGCAACAAACAGGTCGGAACCTATGTCTCCTTTGACACGCTGGATCGTGGCACGGCTTCGGGTGACAGCACATTCTCCTACACCACGTCAGGTTCAAAATATACGCTACAGGATGTGTCCTATGGATTTGACGTCGCGGATGTCAACAATTGGGGGTTCATCAAGGGATATTCCGATATCCGCCGCTTCATGTACGAAACCGTCAACAAACACAAAAACATCGCAACCAACTGGTCCTACACCCTGTTTGACGAGCTGACGCTGAGAACCGGTTTTGCCGCCAGAAATTACGACTTTAATACCAGCCGGGCCACCCGCGTCGTCTCGACAACCTGGAACCCAGCACTGGATGAAGCTGGCATCTCGGTTGCGGATGTCAGCCGGTCGGTTTCCTTCGACGCCAAAAGCGTTGGTCTCGGTGAAAACACCCCAACGAGGTTTATTGCACCGGATATCGGCAAATTCGAAAAATATCTTGGCCTCGATTGTAATTGCGTCAACGAATATGGCGACTGGCGCATTTCAACCAAGAACTCGGTCGGATCATCGGCCAATGTCACGACCAATTTCGGCGTATCCGAGCATGACCGGTCTTACTATCTGCAGGCGGATTTCAACGGCATTGACCTTCTGGGCATTGATATCCGTGGCAACCTCGGCCTGCGTTATGCCACAACCGGGGTGAAATCCACCGGCTATGCCTATACCGGTTACATGACCAGTGCGACCAACGATTATGATGACATGCTGCCCTCCATCAACC
>JBAVPS010000253.1:0-7346 GCA_049693315.1 Rhizomicrobium sp.
CTTCTACGTTAGACTTTACAGGCGAAGATTTTTATATGGGAAGCTTCGCGCAAATTTCCATAGCGTCAGAAAATTTACCCGTGTAACACGAAAGAGTTACATTTCTAAAAGATGCCCCATGGTTAACTGCACCGCTATTTTTGATTTCGACAAAACCCTGATCCGCCAGGGAAGCCTGTTGTTAATTTTAACAGCACTGGCCGGAAGGCGTCGCGTTATTGGTGCAGCACTGGGGGCCGCCTGCCTGCCTTCCCCAAACGGAACAGAGCCGGAACGGTTGCGGGCAGGGCTGTTACGCCGCCTACTGCCCGGATTGACGGCCGAAGATATCGTAAACGCGGCCGAGCAAATTTACCCGCAGATCGACTGGAATGAAACCGTGATGGCCCGCTACCACTGGCACCGCGATCAGGGGCACCGCATTCTGATCGCCACTGGCGGGCTTTCTCTCTACATGCCCGCATTGCTGGCACGCCACGGCCTCAAGCCCGACGGACTGCTGGCCAGCGAAATGGTAATTCAGAATGACCGCTTAACCGGCGAAATGGCCGGACCATCCTGCACCGGTCAGGAAAAGGCCCGCCGCGTCCGCGACTGGCTCAGAAACGACGACGGCGAGCGCTGGGGCTATGGCAACCTGCCCAAAGATGGTCCCATGCTGGCACTGACCAACCACCCCCACGCTGTACGCCATGGAAAAATGACGGCAATGACCACCGCCCTTTAAAAGGGGCGCTTCAGTGAAATTTTGAACGTCGGCCCCGACGCCGGCAGGATATTCGACTTGGGCAGCTGGTTCTGTGCCCGGGAATCGACATAGAAATAGTTGGTGGTTTTGGGCGTGCCAACCAAACCATCGACATCCAGATTTACCTCATAAGCGCCGGGCTTGAAGGCGATATAGGCCCCCAGCGTATTGCTGGCATCGACCATGGTGATTTCCTGGGTCTGATAGGCGGTCTGCCCGCCACTCATCTGCCCGGTCAAGCCAAAGCGCAAACTTTCGGCAGGCATTTTACGTTCCAGCCGCAAAGTCACCTGATTGCCGACCTCGCCCGAGGCCCGGCGGAACTTACCGGTCACCGGATCGTGCACCCGCGAATCGCGCCACACCGCATCGCCGCTAACCGATGTGTTGGCCAGCCCGACATCTTCCAACGGCAGGGACAGCGACATGTTCATTTCATTACGCTTGTCGAGCGATGTTGTCACCGGCACCTGCGCCCCGCTATCGGCAAAGCCAAACTCGGTCACGGTGCCATTGTAGGCATGGCTGTACGCGGCAGCCAGCTGCGCCGCACCAAGGTTCTGTTTCCATTCGGTTTTAACGCGCCAGGCCCGGTCGGGCTGTACCGCAACATTTTCAGTCAGCGCGGCATTGCTGGCATAGGCCACAAACGCATCGGTGTTATAGCCCGTGGAGCTGTGTTCAATGCTGGCTTTCAGCTGCGTATTGGGAAAATTCATCGTCACCGCTGCCCGCGGTTCGAGAATGCGATAGGTGCCGTTTTTGGTATTGGAACCCTGCCACAGGATGGCGAAATTCCGCTCACGCTCGCCCGCATCGACTGCGAGCCCCGGTACCGGCTCCCAATGCAGATTGGCAAAGAGTTCCTCGGTCTGGTTCTCGATCTTGGTAGCGATGCGATCATGCCGGTCCGCCGCAACCGTATCACGCGTAATCTAGCTTGATCCGCGGGCCCCCATGTCGAGTGAAACACCGTCGATGGCCGAAATCGTCGCCACCACTTTGGCTTCGCGCTTATTGGCCTGCAGCACATGGCGCTGCCCGGTTACGCCCAGACTGCCTGGCTCGCGATAGGTCTGGGTGATCTCGTCAGCACCACTGAAAGCCACTTCGGTTTTGGGCACCGCATTGACCTTCATCTCGATCTCGGCCCGGTTTTTCTGCCACAGATCGGGATTGTCACTGCCCTTACCGGCACTGGCCGACAACTTGGCATTCATCGACATCTTCGACAGCATCAGCTGGACATTTGCCGCCTCGGCCAGATCACGCGATCCCGCCTTGATGCCGGAAATATCGAACGAGAAATGGCCGGTCTGCAGATTGATAATCCGCCCGCTGGCAGATTTAGCCCGCCAATAGGCCGGACGAAGCTTGGTGCCCTTGGTGGCGTTACCCAGCACATTTCCGGTCCACAGTTGCGTACTGCGGCTGAGATTGATGTCGGGGGGAGAAACCAGCATGTCGAAATCGTCGGGCAGCTGGTACCAGTAGGCTGCGTCAGGATCGTCCCCCGGCGTGGTGGCGGGGGCTGTGCCATTGGCGGGCGGCGCCGCAGAATCTATCGAAGATTGCAGCGCGGTATTTTGCGCATTTAAAACCGCAGGATCGGGTGCGGCCAGGTTAGAGTCCGCCTGTGCCCCTGCCACACAAGCCAAAACAGCCGAAGCCCATATTCCCACTACGCGTGTCACCACAGCCCTTTAAATCTCTGATACGAATAATTTCATATATAGGTAAAGTCACCGTCAAAGGCAAAACGCAAAGCGGTGAGCCAAATTAACAAAGCATTACAACCAATCACAAAATGCCGTAAAAATGCACCGCCTCCAGATGGCTGTTTGGCACATTTGCTTGACTTTTGCCCCTGGTAAGGAAGATGGTCGCCGCGCAATTTCTTAACCGGAGAATCCCCATGCCTGCGTCAGCGCAAAACATCGTCATAACCTTGCCCGATGGCAAGCAACTGACGGTCACGCGCGGGACTACGGGGGCCGAAATCGCCGCCTCGATCGGACCGGGGCTGGCCAAAGCCGCTCTGGCGCTTGAGGTCGACGGCAAGGACTGGGATATTTTCCGCCCGATTGAAGAAGACGCCGCGATCAAGATCATCACCCGCAAGGATGACAAGGCGCTGGAACTGATCCGCCACGATTGCTCGCATGTGCTTGCCATGGCGGTGCAGGACCTGTTCCCCGGCACTCAGGTCACCATCGGCCCGTCGATCGAGGATGGCTTCTATTACGATTTCGCCCGCGAGACCCCGTTCACCCTGGAAGATCTGCCGAAGATCGAGGCCAGGATGCGCGAAATCATCAAGGCCGATCTGCCGACCCGCCGCGAGGTCTGGCCGCGTGACAAGGCCATCGCGCATTTCAAAGACATCGGCGAGAAGTATAAGGCCGAGCTTATCGAATCCATTCCGGCCGGCGAAGATGTTTCGCTCTACTGGCATGGCGACTGGCATGATCTGTGTCGCGGCCCGCACTTTGCCTCGACCGCCAAGATCGGCGATGCCTTTAAGCTGACCAAAATCGCGGGTGCCTATTGGCGCGGCGATGCCAAGAATGCCCAGTTGCAGCGCATTTACGGCACGGCCTGGCGCGATAAAAAAGAACTCGACGCCTATATCACCCGCCTGGAAGAAGCCGAAAAGCGCGATCACCGCCGCATCGGCAAGGAAATGGACCTATTCCACATGCAGGAAGAGGCCGCCGGACAGGTCTTCTGGCACGACCATGGCTACACGCTGTGGCGCGCGCTGGAAAACTATGTCCGCCGCAAAATTTCTCATGCAGGCTATATCGAGGTCAAAACCCCGCAGCTGATCGATCGCAAACTGTGGGAAGCGTCCGGCCACTGGGAAAACTATCGCGAAAACATGTTCATTGCCGAGGTTGAGGACGAAAACAAAATCCTCGCCGTCAAGCCGATGAACTGCCCGGCGCATATTCAGGTTTTCAAGGACGGGCTGAAGTCTTATCGCGACCTGCCCTTGCGTATGGCCGAATTTGGCTGCTGCCACCGCTATGAACCCTCGGGTGCGTTGCACGGCATCATGCGCGTGCGCGCCTTTGTGCAGGATGATGCCCATATCTTCTGCACCGAAGAACAGATCACCACGGAAGCTTCGGAATTCTGCCGCCTGCTGTTTGAAATGTACAACGAACTGGGCTTTACCGAAGGCGTCCGGGTCAAGCTGTCGACCCGGCCGGAACACCGTATTGGTTCGGACGATCTTTGGGATATGGCCGAACAGTCGCTGGCCGATGCCATGAAGGCTGGCGGTGTCGAGTTCAGCATCAACCCCGGCGAAGGTGCCTTCTATGGCCCGAAGCTGGAATTCGTGCTGCGGGACTGCATCGGCCGGGACTGGCAGTGCGGCACGCTGCAGGTCGATTTCAACATGCCGGGCCGCTTGGGCGCGACCTACATCGCCGAAGATGGCAGCCGCAAGACCCCGGTCATGCTGCACCGGGCGATTTTGGGTTCGCTAGAACGCTTCATCGGCATTCTGATCGAGAACTATGCCGGTAAATTCCCGCTCTGGCTTGCCCCGGTCCAGGCCGTGGTGGCGACCATTGTTTCGGATGCTGACAGCTATGCCAGCGAGGTTCAGACCGCCCTGAAGGCCGCCGGGATTCGCGCCGACATCGATCTGGCCAACGAGAAGATTAACTATAAGGTCCGCCAGCACAGTCTGGCCAAGGTGCCCTATCTGTTGGTCGTCGGTCGCCGTGAGGCGGAAAATCGTACCGTTGCGGTACGCCGTCTGGGCTCGGAAAAGCAGGAATTTCTGCCTCTCGACACCCTGATCAGCCTGCTTAAGGGTGAGGCGACGCCGCCAGACCTCGTTTAATGGGAAAAAAACACGTTTTTCCCGCTTCTGTCGCCGAATTGCCCTTGCGTAGGGTCAAGTTATTTTTAATCTATCACTGACAAGTATCCATGCGCTGCCCGTCCGGGACGGCGCATGGATTTACATGTGCAGAGGATATTGCTCTGGCCTTGATAGAACGAACCGCTTTGCCCCGGGGCTGACAGGTTTCTGCACGGGTTTTAAGTGGCACAAAACATTAGGCCAACATAAGGAGATAGGTCATAGTTCCCAGACGTTTCGCAGCTCAGGCGCCCGCACCAGCCAAAGACGGCCCGCGCGTCAATGAGGAAATCTACGCGCGCACAATTCTGCTGATCGGTGACGACGGCACCAAATATGGCGAAATCGGTATCGCCGAGGGTCGCGCCATTTCCGAAGAAAAAGGCCTCGATCTGGTCGAGGTATCGCCGGAGGCTAAGCCCCCCGTAGTCAAATTGATGGACTACGGCAAGTTTAAGTACGAACAACAGAAAAAAGCCGCTGAAGCTCGCAAGAAACAAAAGGTCATCGAGATCAAAGAGATCAAGATGCGCCCGACCATTGATGACCATGATTACGAAGTAAAGATGAAGGCCATGCGCCGTTTCTTCGACGATGGCGACAAGGTTAAGGTGACGCTGCGTTTCCGCGGTCGTGAAATGGCCCATCAGCATATCGGTATGGAACTTCTGAACCGTATTCAGAAGGACACCGAAACCTATGCCAAGATGGAACAGTGGCCGAAGCTGGAAGGCCGTCAGATGATGATGGTGTTGGCACCGCGCTAACCGTCAGGCATCTATGAATGCATCAGGGACCGGCCGTTTGGCCGGTCCTTTGCTTTTGGGGCCTTTGCTTTTTTTCACGTCTCAGCGCCAGGCCGAATCGCACCGGCTGCGGAACGATCACTGACCACCGTGCACCAAACCCCACCGGCCACGCCGCTGACTGCCTACCCATGGCCCTGAAAAAGCAGGAACACAAATTTGCAGCAGCGGAGTTCTTAAAACTTCTCGTTTGCAGTGCACGCGTAAACAAACAAAGTTAAAAATGGTGAAAAATTCGCGTTATAGTTTGCATGAGTGTCTTGCGGACCGGACCACTTTAGGCAAGATGGTGACGGGCGAATTGTCTCGTGCCGGACGCGGCAAGACGCTAACGCATCTATCCGGCGGGTTCAGCATCGGCATATTCAATGGCGAACAACGAAAATTACGGCTCGCACGCTCTTGCTCAGGCATCAGCGAAAGGCACGGTCAAGTGGTTCAACCTGTCTAAGGGATATGGTTTTATCACGCTTGATAATGGTGGTGATGCATTCTGCCACGCATCTGCATTGGAGCCGCTTGGCACCAATACCCTGCCGCAAGGGGCAACGATCGTCTGCGATTTACAGGAATCGCCGCGCGGTCTTCAGGTTGTTGCGGTTCACAGTATTGACCAGTCTACGGCCACCGCCGCACCGGCCCGCCGCCCCCAGCGGGACTTTGGCGGCACCGATGGCGGCCCCAGCGGCCCGCTGGTCGACGGCAAGGTGAAGTTCTTCAACGATCAGAAGGGTTTTGGCTTTGTGGTGCCAGCCGACGGCAGCGGCGATGTCTATGTCCACGCCTCGGCCCTGCGCCGCAGTGGCATCGCCTCGCTGGAGCCGGAACAGTCCGTCCGCTACTCGACCCGCCAGGGCATGAAGGGCGTGGAAGTCGACCAGATCGAAACGGCCTGAAACATCCCACCTCGCTAAACCCGTTTTACCGGGGGGCGCGCAACCGATGCGCCCCCATCTGTGTAATATGCCCAAACAGGGCTGGCCCAGTATGACTGGCCCCGCCGTTACTGGGGCATTATGCAACAGTAGCCATAGAAGACGTCCCCCATTGGCTGCGCTAGACTTTCTCCCCATAGCTGCTTTGCCGGAGAGAATAGTTGCGCACCATAGGGCTTTTGTTGCTGTGCAGTCTGCTGGGCGGTTGCCTGCAGATCAATGTCCCTCAGAGCATGATCACCAACACCAACGGCAGCATGGTTGTGCTGCCGCCCGGCGTGCCGACGGCCCGTTTCACGCCAGGCCCCGATTGGCGCATCGTCAACGATGACATCGCCACACCTGATGGCCCGTTGCATATGGTGCTGGCGGGCAGCGATGCAGACCGCCCGCTGATCGTCTATTGTGGCGGCCAGGCTTTTATCGAAAACAATGCCGGGGCGGCGGCGCTGAAGGCCTTAGCGCCCTTTGGCGATATGGTGCTGTTCGATTATCCCGGTCTGGGCCAAAGTCATGGCCATGGCACGAAAGCCGAATATCTGGCCGCGCTCGACACCGTGACCACGCGGATCGAAGCCCTCGCCGCCCAGCGCCGTGGAAAGCTGGTTTTCTGGGGCCATTCACTCGGCACGGGTTTCTGCGCCGCGCTTGCGGCCAAGGTGCAGCACCCCTCTCTGCTGGTGATGGCCGGTGGCTTTGACACGGTTGAAGATGCCGCCGACGGGCTGAAACAACAGACGTACTGGTATAGCCCGCTGATCGATATCCGCTTTGACGAAGACGTGCTCAATTTTCATATCGCCCAGCGACTGGCCCATTACAATGGACCAATCCTTCTGCTGGCCACAAAGGCCGACCGCACCATCACCTATGATGTCAGCCAGAAACTGGCGCAGAAGCTACGCGATGCGGGGCGTACCGTAACCTTCGTCAGCTTTGAGAACATCAGCCATTCCCGCATTCATCAGGCCGTGGAT
>JBAVPS010000254.1:0-2214 GCA_049693315.1 Rhizomicrobium sp.
AGCTGACGCTGACCCGGCCGAAAAAGGCGACAGTGGCGCTGAAGGATCTGGGCGCCGGTCATCATACCATCCGGCTGGAAAAGATCAGCGAAACGCAAAATTCTATGGGAACGTTTGACGGCTTCTATGTTGCGTCATCCGATGCCGTGCTGCCCGCGCCGCAATATGATCGCCGCATTGAATTTATTGGCGATTCCTTTACCGTCGGTTATGGCAATATCTCGCGCGGTGCGGTGTGCACCAGCGATGATGTGCGCGAAACCACTGACACATCGGAAGGTTTTCCGCCCCAGACCGCCAAGCATTTCGGTGCCGCCTATCGCATTATGGCCTTTTCGGGCCGCGGTATGGTGCGCAATTATTCCGATGTTGATCATGGCGTGACGCTGCCGGTGCTGTATCAATACAGCCTGTTCGACAAATCCGCCCCCGCGCCGCAGGATGGCTGGCAGCCGGATGTCTATATCATTGGTCTTGGTACAAATGATTTCTCGACCCAGCTGGCACCGACCGAAACGTGGAAAAGCCGTGACGAGCTTGATGCCGATTACGTGCGGACCTATATCGCTTTCGTCAAAGAGCTTCATGCCAAAAACCCCAAGGCGCATTTCATTTTGATGGCGTCGTCGATCAGCTTCGATGGTGAGTTCCTCAAGAATGTTACGGCGGTGACCGAGGGGCTGAAAAAGGCCGGAATCAAAGACGTTGATATGGCCCCTTATGGTTTGCTTGAATACAGCGCCTGCCACGGCCATCCGTCGCTGAAGGATGATGTCACGCTGTCGAACCTGCTGATCGAGCGTATCGCGAGGTTGCCCAAATTTGCGACCGCGACGCCCTGATCCTTGAAGTTTCTGTCAATGCAAAACGGGGCTGTCGCACAGCCCCGTTTTTTTATGCGTATTTAGGAGGGCGAATTACGCCAGCGCGTCGCTCCAGCTTTCCCAGTTGACCGAACCATCGCGTAAGCGGGCCCATGTTTTGAAGCGTCCGGGCTGTTCGGCGGAAAGTTCAAACACCCGACCACCGCGTAAGCGCGCATTGGTCGGGTCACTTTCCGGAATGTGCGGATAGGCGTTGAGCACCCCCGTCACGCCGATAAACCCAAGCGCAATGCCGCGCTGGCGGCCGATATAGTTGTTCTGATGGTCGTGGCCGCAGAACATGCCCATCACATCGCCGCGTTCCAGCGCCGCCGCGAACAGGCCGCTGTTGACGGCCGAGGGTGCTTCGTTTTCGCCGCGGTTGCCAATAAAGTTTTTGCTTTCGGCCAGATCGATAAATTCGCGCACCGGAATGTGAAAGAACATCAGCGCAGGCAGCTTACCATATTGCTTTTCCAGTTCGGCGGAGCGGCGCACATACCAGGCGATCTGTTCGTTCTTTACCCATTCATATCGTAGCGATTTGTCCGCCACCCCCCGGCCGGAATCGAGCAGCCAGAGATTGGCAAGCGGTTTACTGCCATTTGCATGCCAGATCAAAAGATTGGTGTTGCCAATGCCGGTGGTGCCGCGCGCCCAGCCCCGATTAATGTTATGGGGCTGCTTTTCAAACAGAGCAAAAAACGCTTCATCGGAAAGGCCGGTATGCTCGAAATGCTCGCGGTCGTGATTGCCCAGCGTCACCGCCCACGGCACGCCCATCTTCTCCATCGCCTGCGCCACTTGGTCAACGGCATTTTCAACCTCGGCAATGGTTTTGGAATCGCCGCCCATCAGATTATCGCCATTGGCAATCACCAGATCGGGCTGTTCTTTGGCGATCATGTCTTCAATCAGCGCCACGGCAAAGTGATCGACCTCGGGGCCGAAATGCAGATCGGTAATCGCCAGAATTTTGAAGCGGCCATCGGCGCGAAAATGCAGCTTCGGCGCGGATGGCCCAACCTGGACGCTGCTTCGGGTTTGCGCAAAGGCGGTCGCTGCGGCAAGCGGCATGGCGGCAAGAAAGGTGCGGCGTTGCATCGGTTTATCCCTTGCACTGGGGTGACAAATAAGCCCTTACGCGATGTTTCTGACACTGCTGTGACAGTACAAATCCATGATACTGTTGCGGTTTTGTTATGCCGTCGCGCGCGTGAAGGTGGCGATATGGCGGTTGCCACGGTTGTCAGCCATGATGGCGCAGTCAACGTGCCAGATACGGCGGATGCAGTCTTCGGTCAGCACATCGAACGGCGCGCCACTGGCCGCCACCCGGCCTCGCACAATC
>JBAVPS010000255.1:0-4652 GCA_049693315.1 Rhizomicrobium sp.
GGTCTCGGGCTTGGGCTGGCGATTTCCGCTGACGTAATCCGCAGCTTTGGCGGTACCTTGAGCGGGGATGCCGCCTCCGGTGACGGTGCTGTCTTCACCATTGATTTGCCACACGCCGAAACTGACAGGGCTTCACATGACTGAAGAGCAGGTATTACTGATCGAAGATGACGAAGACGTGCAGCTGGCCTGTGTTCAGGCTCTGATGTTGGAAGGCATAACCGTCAGGGGCGTTAAGTCGGTGGAAAAAGCGGCCTTGCCAGAGCCACGTACATTCTGTGGTGTGGTTGTAACCGATATTCGGCTGCCCGGTATGGATGGGCTAACTTTCCTCGATAAGTTGATGAAGGAAGATTCCGAGCTGCCGGTAATTTTGATCACCGGGCATGGTGATATTGAAACCGCTGTGCAGGCAATGCGGGCCGGGGCTTATGATTTCCTGCAAAAGCCCTTTGCTTCGGAACGGCTTGTTACTGTGGTACGCCGCGCGTTGGAAAAACGAAGATTGGCGATTGAAGTGCGTCAGCTCAAGCGGCGACTGGCTGCATCCAGTGGGCTTGAGGATCGTATTGTCGGCACATCCCCTGCGATGGTTCGCTTGCGTTCTATTGTGCAGGATGTGGCACCAACCCCGGTCAATGTTCTGATCGAAGGGGAAACCGGTACCGGTAAAGAGTTGATCGCGCGCAGCCTGCACGAGCTAAGCGGAAGGGCCGGGCCTTTTGTTGCCCTCAACTGCGGCGGCCTGCCGGAAACACTGTTTGAAAGTGAAATCCTCGGCCATGAGGTTGGGGCCTTTTCCGGGGCCTCGCGCCAGCGCATTGGCAAAATCGAATTCGCCAACAAAGGAACCTTGTTTCTTGACGAAATTGAAAGCATGCCGATGGCGATGCAGATCAAACTGCTGCGGGTGCTGCAGGAGCGGATGATTGAACGGCTAGGCTCCAACCGTTCAATTCCGGTTGATTTTAGGGTAATCGCGGCCACTAAGGCAGATCTGATGGCGCTGGCGTCAGACGGTAAGTTTCGCAGTGATCTGATCTTCCGCATCAATGTAGTTACTGTTCCACTACCACCTTTGCGCAATCGGCGTGACGATATTCCCTTATTGTTTGAATATTATGTCGCCCAGGAAGCCATGCGGCTGGGGCGAACGGCGCCTGATATTCCCACAACGCTGTTTTCCGATCTGCTGGCTTATGGTTGGCCCGGGAATGTCCGTGAGCTGAGAAACCATGCCGAGCGTTTTGTGCTGGGGTTTCCGCTGAGGCTGGGGGTATCCGGTATTGATGAAACAACGTCGTTGCACGATTCCGTAGAAACTTTTGAGCGTGGTCTGATTGTTGAGGCGTTACGCCGCCACGAGGGAAACGCTGCAAAGGCAGCGGAAGGCTTACACGTCGCAAAAACAACGCTATTTGATAAAATCAAGAAATATCGCATTAACGAAACAGGCTGACTGGCACCGTATTCCTGTCACTCAGATGATCTGACATTCATCTGCCTACAGATTTTTTCCCGTCTATGGTGTTGCGCGTTGCTGCGCCACGTCCGGTAACGCAACTAAAGCGTGGGCAACGGAAACCCGAACGATGGTTCGGTGGTTTTATCCGGGAAACCGTCCGTAAACGGTTGTTATTTTTAAGCCTGATTTTGTTTTGTATATGTATATCAGCTTGTTGCGCGGCTGCGCATCCGTTGGCACAGGACTTGCCTGATAGGGGCTAAGCGCGTTGTCCCACACAATGTGGAGAGACGCTCGAAACCGAAGTCAACTGATACGTAAAGGTGTTCTCATGTCAGATAATTCTGCCGTTCAAAAGGCATCGGACCGGAATGCTACCCCGGTTGGTGCTGCCCGTTTGCAGGCTCCCAACTTAAACAAGGGCACGGCATATTCAGAAGAAGAGCGTCGCGTGTTGCATATGGAAGGTTTGTTGCCCCCGTCGGTCGAAACTATCGATCAGCAGGTGGAACGCGTTCTTTCTCACCTCGATGAACAAGCCAATGATCTCGACCGTTATGTCTATCTGATCGATCTGGAAGATCGCAACCAGACGGTGTTCTACAAGACAGTGATGTCGGATCCGAAGCGCTTTATTCCAATTTTGTACGATCCCACTGTGGCTGATGCTTGCGAAGCTTTCGGCAACATCTATCGTCGTCCGCGCGGTATGTACATTACCCATCATATGAAGGGGCGTATTGCCGAAGTCCTGCGCAACTGGCCGGAAAAAGACGTGCGCTTCATCTGCGTCAGCACCGGTGGCCGCATTCTGGGCCTGGGCGACATTGGCGCCAACGGCATGGGCATTCCAATTGGTAAGCTGCAGCTGTACACGGCCTGCGCCGCGGTTCCGCCGCAGTATCTGCTGCCGGTTCTGCTTGATATCGGCACGACGAACGAAAAGCTGCGTAACGACCCGCAGTATCTTGGTTTGCGCGAAACGCCGATTTCGGAAAAAGAACTCGATGAACTGACGGAAGAGTTTATTCAAGCCGTCATGGAAGTCTTCCCGAATTGCTGCGTCCATTTCGAAGACTGGAAGGGCGTCGATGCCATTCGCATGCTCGACCGCTATCGCGATCGCGTGCTGTGCTACAATGACGACATCCAGGGTACTGCCAGCGTTGTTCTGGCTGGCCTGGAAGCCGCTCTTGAAACTACCAAGACAAAGATCTCTGAACAGCGCGTTCTGTTCCTGGGTGCGGGTTCTGCCGGTATCGGTATTTCCAAGCTGATCGTTTCGGCGATGAATGAAGACGGCTTGTCGGTCGAGGAAGCCCGCAAGCGGGTTTCGCTGTTCGACGTCAACGGTCTGATCGAGCCGTCGCGCAGTGACCTGACCGATGCGCAGAAAGTTTATGCTCATCCGGCCAAGCCGAGCAAGAACTTCGTGGAAGTCATCAAGTCGTTCAAGCCGACCATCATTGTCGGTGTGTCGACCAAGCCGGGTGCCTTTACGCAGGAAGTTATTGAAGAAATGTCGCGCCTCAACGCGCGTCCGATCATCTTCGCGCTGTCCAACCCGACGCATAAGGTCGAATGCACCGCCGAGCAGGCTTACACCTGGTCAAAGGGTAAAGCGATTTTCGCTGCTGGCGTGCAGTTCCCCGAGTTCGAGCTGAACGGTCAGCGCTTCTATCCGGGGCAGGCCAACAACTTCTACATCTATCCGGCCATTGGTCTGGCGACGTTCGCTGCCAAGCCGCGCCTGTTGGATGATGCCTGCTTCATCGCCGCTGCCAAAGCAACGGCTGCACAGGTCACCACAGACATGCGTGCCCGTGGCATGATGTATCCGAGCCAGGATCATATCCTGGAAACGGAAATCAAGACCGCCGTAGGCATCGTGAACTACATGTTCGAGGCTGGTCTGGCTCAGGTTGAGAAGCCAGCGGATGTCGAAGCTTGGATCCGCAGCCTGCTGTACACGCCCAAATATTGAGCCGTGTAAAGAGGACATAGCAGTGCCGCCGGGATGTAACGACCATTTCGGCGGCACCCTTCCATGGATGCAAAAAAATGAATGCGCTTATCCATACAATTCGGGAATATCCTGAGATTGCGCTCTACCTTACACTGGCGCTCGGATTCTCCCTTGGTACGCTGAAGATTGGCAAGTTCAGTCTCGGCATCGTTACCACCACTTTGATTGCCGGTCTTGTTGTCGGCCAGATTGGTGTGCATTTACCTGCCGTGTTGCAGTCAACATTCTTTGCCATGTTCCTCTTCGCGGTAGGGTATTCGGTCGGTCCGCAGTTCATTCGTGCACTGCGCAGCGACGGGTTACCCCAGGTTTTTCATGCGATTATCGTTTGTGCGTCCGGGTTGGCTACCGCCTTCATCCTGGGCAAAGTGCTGCATTATGATGTTGCACTGACCACTGGGTTGCTTTCCGGCGGTTACACTAATTCGACTGTGCTCGGCGTTGGTACCAACCTGATTGCACAGATGGGCATGTCCCAGACGGCGGTTACTGCCGCTCTGACATTGATGCCGGTGGCGTATGCCGTAACCTATCCGTTTGGTACCGCGGGTTCGGCTTGGATTTTGTCTAATCTTGCCCCCAAGTTCTTCAAATTCGATCTGGCAAAATCCTGTAAAGAATATGAACAGGCCCATGGTAGTGCCAAGGCTACCGGTAAAACTGCCAATATCGCTTTCGGTGCCCGTGTGTTCGAACTGACCAACACCGAACTCGCTGGCAAAACCGTCAGCGAGATCGAGCATGCGATGCCCAAGCGGATCTTTATCCGCCGTATGCGGTTGAATGCCGGTATCGTGGATTGTCAGGCCCAGACTGTTGTGCCGCTGGGCGCGGCGATCGCGGTCTCTGGTGCGTCAGGTGATCTGGTGCTTTTGCGGGATCTTATCGGTCAGGAGATCAGCGATACGGAATTGCTGGACTTTGCAACCGAAGAAGTCGGTATCGTTGTTACCCAGAAAAAGTATGCAGGCAGAACTTTGGCGCAGGTCAGCAATGCTGTTCTGGAAAAATCGGCCAATGGTATCTTCCTGACAGGCTTAACCCGCAGCGACGTCAAGATGCCGATGGAATACAACAGCGTCATCAACCGTGGCGATGTGCTCAAGGTAATCGGTCGTAAATCCGATATCGCTCAGGCGATCAAAGAACTTGGGTATGCTG
>JBAVPS010000256.1:0-7050 GCA_049693315.1 Rhizomicrobium sp.
TTTAAGACTTTAAGATTGCAGACTTACTTCTTCGCCTTGGGGGGATGGGCTTTGGCCAGTGTCGCCTCGCGCGCGGCGCGGAATTCACTGGTGGCCCCCCATGTCGGCCAGTCGGTGCTGTTGGCCAGCGCCAGACCAGCCGCATAAACCGCCTGCGTATCCTGCATCGGGGCCGTCATATCCCAGGCCGGATTAAACTCGTCCGTCGGCTTGTGATAATGGTTCTGGACATAATCCTCGGCCGCGGCCTTGGCGGCTTCCTTGCCACCAACGACAAAGTCCGAACCACCACCGGGTGTTACCGCCGGGATACCGACCTTGGCGAAAGCAAAATGATCGGCCCGGAAATATCCGCCATGTTCCGGGGTCGGATCAGGGCTCAGCGTGCGGCCCTGCGCCTTCAGTGCTGCAATCATATAGGCATCGAGCGCGTTCTGACCATTGCCCGGCATCACCATGTCATGGGTACCGGCCGACGGCATATCGCAATCGAGATTGAAATCACCGGCGATATTGGCCAGCTGCCACAACGGATGTTTGGCGAAATATTCCGCCCCCATCAGCCCCTGCTCTTCCAGTGTCGGGAACAGGAACGCCACGGTACGATCCGGCCGGTTGCCATGGGCGATGGCTTCGGCAATGTCGAGCACCATCGACACGCCCATCGCGTTATCCAGCGCACCGTTATAGATCTTATCCGGCCCGGCGATATCCGGTTTGATGCCAAGATGGTCCCAATGGGCGCTGAACAGCACCGCTTCACCCGGACGCTTGGCCCCGCGCAGGAAACCCACAACATTGCGGGTGCTGACATATTTGGTGGTGGAATGGGCATCGACCGTCATGGTCTCGCCCTGCAATTCAACTGCCTTGAAACCGGGCTTGTTTGCCGCCGCCTTTAACGCGACATAATCCAGCCCCGCCTTGGTGAACAGGCTTTGCGCGGTTTCCAGATCGATCCAGCCGCGAATAGCAAGCTGCGATGCGTTTTTGTCTGCCGTCAGCAGCCAGGAAATCGGCCCCGAATTGGAGCTTTGCACCACGCCGAAGCCATAGGCCGCGGGCTTGGTTTCATGCACGATCAGCACCGCTGCCGCACCGTGACGGGCCGCTTCCTCAAACTTGTAGGTCCAGCGACCGTAATAGGTCATTTCCCGGCCCTTGAAGAATTTGGCATCGGGGCTGGCATCTTCGTTGCCCGGATCATTGATCAGCACAACAACGGTTTTGCCCTTCACATCCACGCCAGCATAGTCATCCCAGCCATATTCAGGGGCGACCACACCATAGCCGACGAAAACCAGCTGCGACTTGTCGAGCTTGACGTTTTCCTTGGCATAACGCGGCGACCAATAGACAACATGATCGGGGAAGCTGAGCGGCAAAGCGCCCGCGGCGGTATCAATGCTGAGTGACGATTTGGCCCCGTCGAGGGTGACCACTGCCGTCGGCACGATCTGGAAATAGCTGCCATGACTGCCCGGCGCCACACCGATGCGCTTCAGTTCATCGGCAATCCACTGGGCGGCGGCTTCACCGCCCACCGCACCGGGACCACGACCTTCAAAGCTGTCATCCGCCAGCGCTTTATCACGGGCCGCGATATCGGCTTTGGTGATCTCCGGGCTGGTAATCGGATGCTCAGGATAGGCAAATGCAACCATCCCGATGAACGGCAAAAGTGCCGTTGCAAATAAAGAACGTCGAAGACGCATATCTTCCCCCTATAAATTCAGCCCCATGCTACGAGCCGCAAAACCCAAGACAACTCTTATTTTTGTGAAACCACATCCGCAGGCTGTAAGGGCGGACGATCTTCGAGAATTTGCCGCAGACGGAACAATGCTTCGCCCAGATCTTGGGCAAGGTCCGCCTTCCAGAAACGCAAAATGGTATAGCCCGCCGCCAGCAGGACATGTTCGCGGGCAATATCCGGTGACGGGCGCACATCGCCGTCAAAGTGTTCACCGGGGCGGCCCTCGGCCAGCTCGATCACCAGCAGAATATCATGCTCGACAAAATCGAGATGAAACGTCTGAAAAATCGCATCACGGCGAAAATGATAGCCCAGTTGGTTAAGCTGCTTCAGCGCCGCCCATAACCGGATTTCCGCTTCCGTGCGCCCGCGCTTCATGATGCCATAGCAGCCTTTAAAAAGCGGCCATAGGCGGTTAAATCGACCAGCAGACCGGCGGCGCGTGCCTCGGCTTCCTCGTCCCGGCCCCAGCGTTCAGCCTGATAGTCTTCATCAAGCCGCGACAGGGCAAAAGCCGCGGGCACATCCAGCTTGCCCTCGGCCAGCGCCAGCGCCAGCACCAGCGAACCGGTCAGCGCCGCTGCGCCATGCAGCGCCGTCAGCACGAAAATATTCTGGGCCAGAAGATGGTCGCGCAAAATCGCCAGCGCCTCTGCCGGCTGATCGAACGGCACCACACCAACACCGGTGCACAAACGGGCACCAAAGCGCTGTTCCACCCACACGATCAGCGGGTCCCAATGGGCGCTCTGGCGCGCCACCAGTTCGGACGGATGGTCGGCGCGGTAACAGATCAGATCATTGGCATAGGCCAGAAGCGCCTCGGCCACTTCGGGCTGTTTGACCGCCACCCGGTCGATGGCGGTGTTGGCGCACTTGGTCAGCTGCAGCGCGCCGACATCAAATTCTTCCGGCACCGTGCGCCATTCCTCGGCCAGGATTTCCGCCAGCGACTGACTGGGCAGCGCCAGGGGGGCCTTGTCCGGGGTTTTGACCGCCCGGCCATCGAGAAAAATACCAAACCCGTCAGCGGCCCCGTTTAAAGGGCCGACACTGACGTCACGATAGAAACGCTTCATGATTTCTTCCGCTTACGGACAAACGGATCGATGGTGCTTTCACTATCGAACCCGAACAACTCCCAACTTTTGAGCATATGGGGCGGCAGCGGGGCAAGCACGTTCAAACGTCCGCCGTCCGGGCGGGCAATATCAATGCTGCGGGCGTGCAGATGCAACTTATTTTCCAGCTCGCCCTTACCGCGCACTTCGGTCCCGCCATATTTGAAATCACCCAGAATCGGCGTGCCGATGCTGGCCATATGAACGCGGATCTGATGGGTGCGGCCGGTCAGCGGCTTCACCGCCACCCAGGCGTAGTCTCCCGCCTCGCCCATGACGACATATTCGCTGATTGCCGCCTTGGCCCCATCGGTCTTTTCGTTGGTCACCATCATGCGTTCATCACGCCCGCGCGGGCCGTGACCACCCTCTTTGACCAATGCCGCTTTAATCAGACCGCGCTTCACCTTCGGAATGCCGCAGGTCAGCGCCCAATAGATCTTCGAGGCGTCACGTTCCGCCAGCGACTTCGACAGCCCCGCCGCGGCTGGCACGGTGCGCGCCACCACCAGCACGCCAGAGGTGTCACGGTCGAGCCGGTGCACCAGACGCGGGCGCTGCTGCTTCTCGAACATCAGCGAATCCAGCATTCCGTCGATATGGCGGGTCAGGCCCGAGCCGCCTTGCGTCGCCAGCCCGGACGGCTTGTTCAGCACGATCACCGAGCTGTCGATATAGATAACCAAATCCTGCAGGGATTCGCCGGACATATCCGGTTCGGCGCTGCGCGGACGCACAGCCAGTGTGGTATCGCCGAGCTGGGGCGGCAGGCGCACGGTCTGGCCGCTTTGCAGCCGGTCGGCGGCCTTAACCCGGCCACCATCGACCCGCACCTGTCCGGTGCGCAGGATCTTCTCCAGTCGTCCATGGGTCAAACCGGGATAATGGCGCTTGAACCAGCGATCAACGCGCACGCCATCTTCGTCATGGGCAATGGTCACCACCTGCGCCGTCGTTTTGGGCTTGGCCTCCGGGGTCTCCTGTGGCTGGGGGGCCTTAGGAGCCGGAATGTCTTTAGCTGGCAGATCTTTCACCCGCAGGCTTTCGACCGGAGCTTTTTTAGCCGGAAACTTCGGTGCCAAAGCCTTTGGCGCCACCACCTTTTGGGCCACCCCCTTAGGGCCGTTTTTCAGGGGACCGGGGCTCTTTCTGGCCGGAGCCTTCTTGACCGATGCCTTTTTGGTCAAGGCTTTCCTTGCCACCGGCTTTGGGACTGGCGCTTTGGCCTTACGGGCCGGAGCCTGTTTTTTACCGGTCCGCGCCGTTTTTTTGTGTTCTGTTTCGTCCATTGATTGACGCTCCCGGCGTTTGCCGTTAAGGCTCGGAAATGATGGGGATGGGGTCCCCCGATAACCGCTCTTAAGGCTGATGACTCCTGCCGTATGAACAGGATCGCGGCGGTTTGCAAGCGCCGCCGCGCGCTTTAAGGATCCCTTACCATGCCATTTCAGCTTTATCTCGTCGTCGCCCTTGGCGGGGCGCTTGGTACCATCGCCCGTTTTGGCCTGTCCGAGCTGATTACAGCCGGATTTGGCGGAACGTTTCCCTGGGGCACCCTGATCGTCAACATCAGTGGTTGTTTCATCATTGGCTTCTTCGCCACCCTGACCGCCCCGGATGGGCGGCTGTTCGTCAGTGGTACCACCCGGCAGATGGTTATGACCGGGTTTTGCGGCGGTTATACCACATTTTCCTCGTTCAGCCTGCAAACCCTGAATCTGATCCGCGATGGCCAAATCCTGCAAGCCGGGGGGAATATCGCCGGATCGGTGACCGCCTGCATGATTGCGGTGTGGCTGGGTTCGGTGGCAGCCGCGCTGCTAAACCAGATCAAAGGGGCTTAAAAATACACGACATGCGCGAGATCGCTATGTTGCGCATTGTACTGGTTCCCGGCACCGGCCCCCAAGCATGGCAAGCGCGAAGTGTTGACGCACCATGCAGACCACACTTTAGCCAGGCTTCGCGTTTAGATAAAACCACCAGACGGAACGCGCATAGCGCGCCTGGACGCCTTTGTGCGCACCGTCAGGAAAGGATAAAATGCATATTTTCTCGCCGGCTCAGCTTTTCGGCTATGTTGCGTTTGTGCTTGGCGTCGCGTCCTTTCTGCAAAAAAGCGACAAGCGACTGATTATTTTTAATGCCAGCGAGTGCGTCGTCTACACGGTGCATTTTTTCCTGCTCGGCAATCTGACCGCATCCGGCAGCGCGCTGGTTTCCGCCATCCGTTCGCTGATTTCGCTGCGCTGGCGCGCCCCGATCATGGCGGCGATATTTATCCTGTTCAATCTTACTGTCGGGTATTGCGCCGCCAGACACTGGACCGGCTGGTTTCCGGTGGTGGGCAGCTGTGTGGCGACGTTTGGATTATTTTTCATGCGCGGCGTCGGCTTAAGGCTGATGTTCCTGACCTCGACCGCCTTCTGGATCGCCAATAATATCCTGTCGGGATCGATCGGCGGCACCGCGCTGGAATTCACGATCTTCGCCACCAACAGCACCAACATCACGCGGATGCTGCTGCGCGAACGCCGGGTCAAACGCCAGCGCGCCGACAGTCTGGCCGAACGTCAGGCCCGTACCGGCATCATCGCCCGCGAAGCCATCGCCAGCGAATAAGGCTCAGGCATTGATCAGGCTGGCCGCACGCATTTCAAAAGCATGCGAGATTTTCCGGACCGATTGGGCGAAAACCGCGCCCATGGCCGCCTCGAACAGCGGATTGCGAAATTCAAAGGTGATTGAAAAATCCACCACTGTCCCGCCCGCCTGCGGCGTAAAATGCCACAGCGTATCCAACTGGCGGAACGGGCCGCTCAGCTGCGTTACCGCGATGCGCCGCGCCACAGGGGAAAGCACCACGCGGCTGATATAGCTTAAGCGCAACGGGCCGGAGCCCGCCGTCATCTCGGCCCGCAGGATTTCTTCCTCGCCAACCGTCTCACGCGATAACAGCTTCAGCCCCTGACACCCGGGCAGAAAGTCCGGATACCGTTCGACATCAGCCACCACGGCATAGAGCAAATCCGCCGCATACGGAACAAGGCGGGTTTCGCGATGAACCGCCATTAAACCGCCGTCCGCCCGGCCCGTGCCGCTTTCAGGGCCGCAAAATCCTCGTCAGCATGATAGGATGACCGCGTCAGCGGCGTGGCCGAAACCACCAGAAAGCCTTTGGAGCGGGCCACATCGGCCAGCCCGGCGAATTCTTCCGGCGACCAGAATTTGGCCACGGCAGCATGTTTCCGGGTCGGCTGCAGATACTGGCCGATGGTGAGGAAATCGACATTGGCACTGCGCAAATCGTCCATCACCTGCATGATTTCTTCGCGGGTTTCCCCAAGGCCCACCATCAGACCCGATTTGGTGAAACCTTCCGGGTACAGCGTCTTGGCCCGATCGAGCAGCCGCAGCGAATTGTAATAGCGTGCACCGGGCCGGATCGGCAGATACAGCCGTGGCACGGTTTCCAGATTGTGGTTGAACACATCGGGGCGGGCCGCCATCACGGTTTCGATACAGCCATCCTTGCGCAGGAAGTCCGGCGTCAACACCTCGACCGTGGTCGCGGGGCTTGCCGCGCGAATGGCCATGATGGTAGCGGCGAAATGCCCGGCGCCGCCATCGGCCAGATCGTCACGATCCACACTGGTGACCACGACATGACGAAGGGCCAGCCGGGCCACCGCCGCGCCAACGCGCGCGGGTTCCCCGTTATCGACCGGACCGGGCATACCGGTGCGCACATTGCAGAAGGCGCAGGCCCGCGTGCAGGTATCGCCCAGTATCATCATGGTGGCGTGATTGTGATTCCAGCACTCCCCAATATTGGGGCAGCCGGCCTCTTCACAGACGGTATTAAGCCCGCCCTCGCGCACAATGGCATTGGTTTCAGCATACCCCGCCCCGCCCGGCGCTTTGACGCGAATCCAGGCGGGTTTCGGCGACACCGCGCTATCAGGGCGGTTCGCCTTTTCAGGATGGCGAAGGCGGCGGCGGTCTTGGGCCGCCTGATCGAATACGACAGTCATACTCTGGCATATACCGCGTTGCAGGTTGCCAATCCATGACATTTAGAGCCTATTCGGTATGTGGATATACTATCTGGCCAAAGCCCTGTGGCTGGTTTAAGTACACATTTCAGCCTGACCTGACGAAGCGCCCCGGACC
>JBAVPS010000257.1:0-14433 GCA_049693315.1 Rhizomicrobium sp.
CCACCCCACCGACCGCCCCGCTGCCGCGCCACGCGCAATTTGTCTGGGTCGGCGATTTCTTAAGCCCACTGGACGAGATCGAGGCGGCGATGCGCCGCTTGATCCAGCACGGGGCCCATGGCCGGCTGGTCCACATCATCGACCCGGCCGAGGAAGATTTTCCCTATAGCGGCCGCACCAAATTTGAAGCCGCCGATGGCAGCGAAAGCCGCCTGCTCGGCCGGGCAGAATCGCTGCGTACCGCTTATCGCCAGCGTTTTGCCGCCCGCAGCGAAGCCTTAGGCACGCTGGCCCGCTCGCTGGGCTGGAGCTATCTGGCACACCGCACCGACCGCTCGGCCAAGACGGCGCTGGTGGCGCTGTTTGCGGATTTGAGCGGCCAGCTCGATGCCGTGGCGGGGGGCCGCCGATGAACTGGGCCGCCATCAGCTTTAGCAGCCCCTGGATTCTGACGGCGCTGATCCTGCTGCCGGCGATCTGGTTTTTGCTGCGTGTCATTCCGCCCTTGCCCAAACGGGCGGTGTTCCCGCCGATCAAACTGCTGGCGGGCTTAAACAGTGCCGAAGAAACCCCGGCAGGCACGCCCTGGTGGCTGATGCTGCTGCGCCTGTTGCTGGCCGCGGCGGTGATTATCGCCCTGGCCGGGCCACAGATCGGCCGCAACCTGACACTGGCCGGACGCGGCCCACTGGTTCTGATTATCGATAATGGCTGGACCGCCGCCGCCAATTGGGACGCCCATCAGGGGCTGGCGCGCGAAGCGGTACGGCTGGCCGAAGATCAGAACCGCCCGGTGATGATTTTACCCACAGCCGAAGCCCCCGATACCAGCCTGGTCGATGCCGGACGCGCCCGCCGCCGTATCGAGGCCTTAAAACCGCAGGCCTGGCTGGCTGACCGGGGCGGCGTCATTGCCGCGCTCAAAAAAGCCCACCTGCATGGCGCAGAAATTCTGTGGCTGTCCGACGGGGTCGATGATGGCGCATCCCGCACGCTGGCCCGGCTGCTAAAGGCAGGCGGCCATAGCCATATTTTCCGCGATCCGCCGACAGCCGTGCCGATGGCGATCACGGCGCTTGCCGCCGGTTCCGATGGCTGGCAGGCCAGCCTGCTGCGCGCCGGAACCGAAGGTAAACGCCGTGGCCTGATTGCGCTTTATGGTCATGATGGCGAACAACTCGCCACCGCCCCCTATGCCTTTGCCGACGGGACCAACCGGACGACCGTACGGCTGAATCTGCCGCTGGCGATGCGCAGCCGCGCCGCCCGGCTGCAGATCGAAGGCTATCAAAGCACCGGCGCAGTCTATCTGTTCGACCGGGGCGCGCCGCGCCGGGCAGTGGGCATTACCGTCAGTTCGGCCGCCAATGACGAGCCTTTATTGTCCGGCCAATATTATCTTGAGCGCGCCTTGCACCCCTATGCCGACACGGTTTCCGGGCCCCTTGGCAGTGTGCTGCGCCAGAAACCCTCGGTGCTGATTTTGGCCGATGGTCGCCGCCTGAGTGGCAGCGAGCTTGGTGAAGTTCAGGATTTTGTCACATCCGGTGGGCTGCTGATCCGCTTTGCCGGTGACCGTCTGGCCGAGGGCGGCGATGACATGACCCCCGTGCCGCTGCGCAGCGGTGGTCGCTATTTAAGCGGCCCGTTAAGCTGGACCGCGCCGCAGCATCTGGCCCCCTTTGCCGCCACCAGCCCCTTTGCAGGGCTGCCCCTTCCCGCCGAAGTCACGGTTTCGCGCCAGATTCTGGCCGAACCCTCGGTCGATCTGGCCAGCCACAGCTGGGCACAGCTGGCCGACGGCACCCCGATGGTCACCGCCGCCCCGCGTGGCAAGGGCTGGATCGTGCTGTTCCACGTCACCGCCGGACCAAGCTGGTCGAACCTGCCCTTGTCGGGATTGTATGTCGATATGCTGCGCCGCCTGCTGCCGCTGGCAACCGGCGTCCACCCCGCCGCCATGGCCGGGGCCGCGGCCTTGCCCCCGGTGCAGACGCTGACCGGTTTTGGCCATCTGCATCATGCCGGGGCCGAAGTGCAGCCGGTCAAAGCGCTCGACATCGACCATATTGAACCCGACCGTCACCACCCGCCGGGTCTGTACGGCCCCAGTGGGGCCGAACGCGCGCTGAACCCGACCCGCGAAAACACCGCCCTGTTGCCAATCGGCCGGATCGGCATCGGACAGAGCGCCTATGCCGAACGCGCCAGCTTTGATCTGGCCCCGCCCCTGCTGCTGGCCGCCGCCGCATTGCTGCTGATCGACATGCTGGCCGGGCTGTGGCTGCGGGGCTTATTTGAGCCGCGCAAACTGTTCGGTGCCGTCAAGGCGCTGCTGCCGCTTATACTGATCGCCGCCCTGTTGCCACCGCCTGCCCATGGTGCCGGGCAGAATGACAGCTTCGCCCAGAAGGCCGCGCTGGATACCCGGCTGGGCTATATCGTCACCGGCGCCGCCGATACCGACACTATGAGCAAGGCCGGACTGACCGGGCTGGGCCACGCGCTGGCAATGCGCACCGCCTACAACCCGCCCGAACCGATGGCGGTTAATCCCGAAACCGACGATCTCAGCTTTTTCCCACTGCTCTACTGGCCGATGGACCCGCGCGAGCGCGACTTAAGCCCCAAAGCGCTGGCCAGACTATCCGATTATATGCGCAATGGCGGCACCCTGCTGATCGACACCCGCGACCAGACCCTGCCCCCCGGCATAGGCCAGCACACCTTACGCCGTCTGCTTGGCCGCATTGACCTGCCACCACTGCAACCGGTGGGGACCAATCACGTGCTGACACGGACCTTCTATCTGCTCAGCGAATTTCCCGGGCGCTGGAGCGGCGGCAAAGTCTGGATCGCCGAAAACAGTGCCGGTGACGGGGTTTCGCCGGTTATCATCGGCAGCGCCGACTGGGCCGCCGCCTGGGCGGTCGATCACAATGGCCGGCCGGTGGCCGATGTCGCCCCCGGTGGCGAACGCCAGCGCGAAATGGCCATCCGTTTTGGTATCAATGTGGCGATGTATGCCCTGACCGGTAATTACAAGACCGATCAGATTCACGTGCCAACCATCCTGAAACGATTGGGGCACTGACGATGAATCTGCACAGCCTGGTCTTTGCCCCGCTGGTCAGCCCCACCCTCATATGGGTGATTGCCGCTGCGGCCGCGCTGTTCTGCGCCTATGGATTTTATCGCCGGGCCCGTGGCACCTGGGCCCGCTTGCTCGCCTTTGCCGCGCTGCTGCTGACCCTGTCAGGCCCGTCTTTGGTACGCGAAGCGCGCGAGCCGCTGGCCGACATTGCGGTGATTATCCTTGACCGCAGTCAGAGCATGCAGATCGGCGACCGGCTTGAACAGGCCGACAAGGCCCTGCGCGCCATTAAGGCCAAGCTGGGCAATCAGACCGATCTCGAACTGCGCACCATTGGCGTCAACAGCGACAGCAACGAGGATCGCGGCACCGAAGCCTTTGCCGCGCTGGATGCCGCGCTGGCCGATATTCCACCGTCCCGTTTCGCCGGTGCGATCTTCATCAGCGATGGCGAAATCCATGATGCCCCGGCGAGCCCACACTATCGCGCCCCGCTCAACGCACTGATTATCGGCGCGCATAACGAGGCTGACCGTAAGCTCGCCATTGTCGATGCCGCCCGCTATGGCATTGTCGGCAAGACCGCGAAAATTGTTGTCCGCGTTGACGATCTGGGCCGCACCAATCAAGGCAGCGCCCAGATTAATCTCAGGCTGGACGGCACCGACTTCGGCACCCGCACGGTCAGGCTGGGCCAACCCAGCACGATCGACATTCCGGTGCGGCACGAAGGTGAAAGCGTTGTTGAAATTGAAGCTGATGCAGGGCCATCGGAACTGACACTGCAAAACAACCGTGCCGTCGCCACCATCACCGGTGTACGCGACCGGCTGCATGTGCTGCTGGTCTCAGGCGAGCCCAATGCCGGGGAACGGGTGTGGCGCGCGCTGCTCAAAGGTGATCCGTCGGTCGATCTGGTCCACTTCACCATTCTGCGCCCGCCGGGCAAGCAACTGACCGACCCGACCCCGGCATCGGAACTGGCGTTGATTGTCTTTCCCACCCAGCAACTGTTCGCTGACAAGCTGAGCGGCTTTGATCTGGTGATCTTCGACCGCTTCAGCAATCAGGGCATTCTGCCCGCGGCCTATTACGCCAATCTGGCTGAATATGTTGAAAAAGGTGGCGCGCTGCTGGTTTCTGCCGGACCGGAAATGGCGGGCGAGGAAAGCATCTATCGCACGCCGCTGTCGCTGGTGCTGCCGGTGCGGCCCTCGGGCCGGGTGCTAAGCCAGCCCTTCAGGCCCGGGCTGACCAGTGATGGCACCGCCCATCCGGTCACGCGCGGCCTTCCCGGTGCCGGTGAGGCCGGTGCGGCCCCCAGCTGGGGCCACTGGTTCCGTCAGACCGGCGGCGAAAAACTGTCGGGCGAAACCCTGATGTCCGGCATTGGCGGGGCACCGCTGCTGGTACTCGACCGCGTTGGGAAGGGGCGGGTGGCCCAGTTGATGTCGGATCAGGGCTGGTTGTGGGCACGCGGCTATGATGGCGGCGGACCACAGGCCGAACTGTTACGGCGCATCGCCCACTGGCTGATGAAAGAGCCCGAGCTGGAAGAAGAAGCGTTAAGCGCCAAGATCTCGGGCAGTGATCTGATTATCGAGCGGCGCAGCATGGCCAAAACCGCGCCGCAGGTCCGGGTCACCGATCCGTCGGGGCAAAGCGAAACCATACCGCTGCAAAGCGCCGGGCCGGGGCTGTGGCGCACCCAGCGCCCCGCCGATGCGCTGGGCCTGTATCATGTGCGCGACGGCAAATGGTCAGCAGTCGCCGCCGCGGGGCCCTTAAACCCGAAAGAAGTCGCCGACATGCGGGCCACCGATGCGATTTTGTCGCCGGTTGCCGCCGCCACCGGTGGAGCCACCCGCTGGTTCAGTGATGGTCTGCCCGATATTCAGCGCATCGACGCCGCAGGCGATGCCGATGGCCAGTTTGCCTTGCGCCGTAATGCCGCCACACGGACCTTAAGTGTCGAGGAAACCCCGCTGCTGCCGCCCTGGCTTGGGCTGTTGCTGCTCATGGGGACCCTGGCGCTGGCCTGGCGCGAAGAAGGCCGTTAGACCGCAAGGGCGTCAGGAAAATACGCGCCGGGCCGCATGCCCATTACCCGCTTTGGCAAATGTTCAGAGCGATGGACACGTCCATGCGATCTGCCGCACTGATTTTCTGCGTTTTGTCGCAACTTTACGGATAAACCTACCTACACATTTGCGCAGGTTGCTTTAGGCTAGCCCCGGTGTTCCGGTAGTTGTGTGTTCATGCGTCGGCTGGTGTGTAACCTGACTTTTGCAGCCCTGTTCCTCATCGCCACTTTACTGGCGGGGCTGGCTTCGCGCGGGACCTTGCCGAATTTAAGCTGGCCACAGCAGCTTGGCCTGTATCTGGTGTTGATCGGGGCGATGGTCGGTATCGCGCTGGTTGCCGGTGCGATTGCCATCTTACAGAACTGGCTGGAAAAATAGCCCGAAAAGATCAGGCCACCGTGCGCAGGGCCTGCGCAGTGTGGGGGGCATAGACGCTGGATTTCACCGCGCCATGGGGAAAGACCAGCCGCACCGTGGTGCCGACGCCAAGCGCCGATTGCAGGATCACATCACCGCCATGCATCGCGGCATAGGCTTTGACCAGCGCCAGCCCGAGACCGGTGCCTTCTTTACCTGCGGCGTTGCGGGTCTGCTCGAACGGGCGACCCAGACGCTTAAGATCCGCCGGGGCAATACCCGAACCGGTATCGCTGACCGCAATTTCGATGCCCGCATCACGACGGCGGGCGGTCAGACAGACCTCGCCGCCGGTGGGGGTGAATTTAACCGCGTTGGAAAACAGATTGATCAGCATCTGACCAAGCGCGCGCCGGTCAGCGCAGATTTCCGCCGCGGCCGGATCAATATCGGTGACCAGCCGCACACCGGCGCGTTCAGCCGCCAGACGGATAAAGCGCAGTGCCGATTCCACCACCGGGGCCAGATCAAACTCTTCTTCAAGAATTTCGAGCTTGCCCGCTTCGATTTTCGACAGATCGAGCACGCTGTTGATCAGTTCGAGCAGGTGTGAACCCGATTCATGGATCAGCCGCGAATATTCCATATAGCGCGAAGCGCCCAGCGGCCCGAACATCTCCTGGATCATCACATCAGAGAAGCCCAAAATGGCATTGAGCGGTGTACGCAGCTCGTGGCTCATATGGGCAAAGAACAGGGTCTTGGCCTGATTGGCCGACTCGGCCTGACCACAGGCGGCAATCAACTGGCTTTCACGTTCTTTCACCGCGGTAATATCGCGGCAGACCGCGACAGTGCCAGCGTGATTGTGGCGACGCCCCGGCACTGGCGAGACATGTGCGGCGACCCAGACATAATTGCCGTCAGCCCGACGCAGGCGCATCTCCAGCTCGGCGGTCTGACCAGCCACCAGCGCATTTCGCATTGCCTGAAAGGCCGCCAGATCTTCCGCATGCACCAGATCGGTCGGGGCGCGGCCGACCAGCGCTTCGGGCGCATAGCCAAGAAGTGCCGCAGTTGCCGGGCTGGCATAGCGTATCTGGCCATCGGCGTCGTGGCGCGTGATCATATCGGGGGAAATATCACACAGCGCCCGGTAGCGTGCCGCCAGCTGCAACGAAAGACCGGGGCGCTGGCGGCGCTGGTGCAGCATCAGGCCGATCAGTCCGCCCTGCAGAAACACAATAAAGAATAACAGGGCAATGACGGCCCAGACCGGCCCGGGCAATTGTAACGCCGGTATCAGATTGAAGGTATATTGGCTGAAGGCCAGCAGCGTTGCCGCTGCGGAAACCGGCACAATAATGCCATAGACCGCACCGCCCACCCAACGGGATGGCAGCGCTGTCTGAATCTCTCTGTCAGAAGTGGCAACATGTTTGCCGGACAAATGCATCAACCCAGCCGATTGGACGACGAATCATTTATCGCGCGAGTATACTTAACAAATGCTGAACACTACAAGTAACGTTATACAGTATAAAGAAAATAACCCTATTAATTACCCAATTAGGGAAAAAATGCATAAAACAACATCAAATAAAATAAATGCAATACTGTGCAAAGAATACATGAAGAACAATCTAACCGCGAGATATTTTGCGCCGCCTTGATTGTATACCGTATGTCAACTCTAAGTCTGCGCTACGCATATACTTTACTTTAAATTTTAACATTGTTCCTTTTCGGGACGCCAGACTTCTATTGGCGCAGATTGCCGCCCCACACCCAGACCGTAGTGGCGTGCCAGCCGATCAAGCGCCAGCCGCAGCACCACTTTGGCACTGGCTCGCGGCCAGCCGAGGCGCTTTTCCGTCACTTCCAACCCCTGTTCCAGACAACACAGATCCATCAGCACACCGGAAAGCTCGGGCCCCACAGCCGCAAGGGCCTCGCGCAGGCGCTGCTTGGCGGCCAGCACTGCCTCGGGCACAGCCGATGGTGCACTGCGCCGCCCCCGCGTCATTGGCGCCTGCCAGTCAGCAGTCAGTCGCGAGGTTAGCTGGGCCAGATAGAAATCACGCGCCAGCCTTTCACCGGCCGCCCGTTCGGTGGCGTCAATCAGACCGCGCTGACATAAAAAGGTCAGCGGAGCGGCGTTCGCATTGATGCTATGGCGCACCGGCCCACCGGACGGCTCGGCGATGTCGGCCACGATCATATTGCGATGCTGATCGGCATAAGCTTCCTGCACCGTTCCGGCCAGCCCCAGACGTTGCAACCATGCACACCCGGCCGGACTGATGCGGTAGGCCCCCGCCGCATCGGCCTGCAATAAGCCACGGGCGGCAAAAGCTGTGACCAGCTCAGCTTCGATCTGCCGAGAGGATGGGGTTGATTTGGGCTTTTGCGCCCCCCGTATCAGGAGAAAGCCACCCCCTTCGACGCGCTGCAACACCGCACCGCCCAGCATCTGACGTAACAACCGCTTGGCCTCACGCTGCAGCGCTTCACCACCCAAACTCATAACTGCCCCCAGCTGTCGAGCAGAAGCCCCTCGATCCCGGCAAGCTCGCGGTCGAATTCGGGCGCGTCACGCAATTCCTCGACCCGGCGCAGAGCGTGGACCACGGTGGAAGGATCCCGCCCGAACGCCCGTGCCACATTTGATACCCCGATAGAAAACACCACATGGCACAGATACATCGCCATCTGGCGGCTGAGCGCAGCGCGCGGGGTCCGCCGTGTCGGGGCGCACAAATCCCCCAGCGCCACCCCCGTGATGTGGGCCACGGTCGCCTGAACCAACCAGACCTGTTTATGGACAGGGGCAGTTTCCGCTTTGAACGCCCCCAGAATTCCGCACGGCACGCTATCGACAATCATCGCCCATACTCCCCCTGCACATATGCCTGCCTCACCATTGGCGGCAAGGAACATTATCCTACACATTGCGTGGGTTTGGATAAGACTCAACCGCGGCGTGGAGCGCTACCACAAATCTGCCAGCGAACACCTAGGCTTAACGATGCTATATTTTTGGCTTTATGTTAGGGATAAGCCCAACCGCGATCGTGCGCGGCAGCAGCGCTGCGTACGTTTGTAAATATAAGATTATTATCCTATATGTGCAGAAAGTAGTCTCCCTCAGGTGCAGACCGGGCGGGCGGGTTACCGGCCCGCTAAAGCCGCCGTCAGCGGAGACAACCAAGGCGCATAAGCCGCGGCGCGCCCAATGGCGCCGGTGTAGACCGGCTGGCGCACCTGCACCGCACTGGCGGTGATCACCGCGCGCGGGGTGTGGAAAAAGTCGAGACAGCGCGCGTCCCATTCAAGATCGCAGAAGGCGATGATTCGCCTAGCCCAGACCGGGAAATCCTGCACCAGCGCTTCGTACGGCACGTCCAGCATCTGACCGGGCGGTAAGACCACCCGCCAATGCGCCATCAACTGCTCATAGGCCCGAAAATAGCGGCCCAGCTCGGCCAGATCATAGGCATAGCGATGGCCTGCCGCGAACAAAGTGGCATAGCAGGAAAAGCAGCAATCCTGCGCATTACGGTGAATATGGATCAGCCTGGCCTGTGGCAGGGCACGCGCCATCAGCCCGGCATAGAGAAAATTTCCCGGCATCTTATCCACAACGCGCCGCGCCGCCGGGAATTTAGCCGTCAGCGCCCCGGCATAGGCCGCCCCGATAGCCGCCGCCTGATCGTCTGTGACCAGCGGAGCCGCCAACCCGGTATCACCGCAAACGCCCCGCACGGCATCGCGCAAAATCCGCACTTCGCCAGCACCACAAACATCCGGGTGGCTGGCCAGCATCTGCTCGACCAGTGTCGAACCGGTACGCGGCATGCCGAAAACGAACACCGGCGCAGTGCTGGCGGGGCCTGACGGCGGGCGGGTAAAAGCTTCGGCACCATAGCGGGCGGCGATTTCAGCCAGCGCGCCAAGCTGAGCGGCCTCGTCATAAGATACCATCGCCCGCTTCAGCGTGTTGCCACGGTTAAGCGCCGCGAAAACGTCGGCGGGGCGTCCCAGATCTTCATAGGCTTTGGCCAGCGCAAAATGCAGATCGACCCGCGCCGCCGGGGCCAGAGCCTCCTCGCGCCGGGCCATGTCTTCCAGCACGGTCAGCCCGGGATCATCCGGGGTAAAGCGCTTCACCCCGGCCAATATGCGGTGATAGAGCGGCCGACCATCAAGCTGCACAGCATGGTCCAGTGCAGCTTCCGCCGCCGCAATCCGCCCCAGCGACCGCAAGGTGCAACCCGCGCTGAACGCCGCTTCGGCACAACCCGGCACGGCCTGACGGATGCGGTCAAACACGCCAAGCGCGGCTTCGGCAGCACCATCCCGGCCCAACGCCGCCCCGATCTGTAAGCCCAGCGTCACCGCACCGGGATGAGCCCCATACAGCCCGGCCAGTTCGGCGGCGGCGTCCACCAGACGGTTCAGCACGAACAGCAATTCGGCCACGGCAAAGCGCAGGGTAATATTACCCGGTTGCAGGCTTTGTACGGCGCGAAACGCTTCCAGCGCCTTGTCGGGCTGGCCCAGCGCCAGCAAGGCGCGGCCCCGGCCAAAACCGGCGGGGACAGAACCGGGCGATTTTTTAATCGCCGCGGTAAAGGCCGCCAAAGCCTCGCCCGCACGGTGCAGGGCCGACAGGGCATCGCCACGCTGCACCAGCAGCACGGCATCATCGGGGATCAGGGCCAGAGCGGTATCGGCGGCCACCAGCGCCCCGGCAGGCTGGCCAACCAGATTACGTAAGCAGGCCAGACTGCCCCAAACCCCGGCATTATTGGGGGCCCGCGCCGTCGCCCGGGCAAACAACGCCTCGGCCCCGACCAGATCGCCCGTGGCCGCGGCATCGGCCGCGCGGGCCATCAGGGACGCAAGTGTTTCCGGCATACGCAAACGTGCCTTCTGTTTGAAGGGAACAGCCTAACGGGTCACCTTACGGCGGCTTGGGCTGGGATACGAGAATTTCATTTTGGCAACAACGCATTGGCCTGCTAGCATGGCGGCCATGAAAAAGCCCCTGCTGATCGCCGTAACCGTGCTTGCCGCCCTGTCGCTGACCGGCTGCGGCATCCTGTTCCCCAGCGCCAAAATGCGCGCCACCAAGAATACCCCCGGCTTCAAGGCCGGGTTTGCCGACGGCTGTTCGGCCGCCACCGCCCCCAGCGCCGACTACAGCGCCGACAAATTCCGCGATAAGGCGCTTTATGACAGCGACGCCAACTATCGCTTTGGCTGGGGCAATGGCATGGCCAACTGCCGCCCGTCGAATGAGCGGGTTAACCCCAATGCCGGCCCGGTGCCCGATATCAGCCCCGGCGCCATGCCGCATTAAGGCTTTCGGTTACTCTGCTGGCATTCCAAGGGCGTCGAGCAGCGGCGTAAGCTCGTCCGCATAGTCTTTCCAGCGCCCGATCGAGCCGGTGTAGAGCGGCTGGCGCACCTGTGTGGCGCTGGCCGTGCGCACGGTGCGTTCGGTGTTGTAGAAGCTGCGGCAATGCTCGTCCCAGTCCAGACCGCAGAAGGCGAGCAGACGCCTGGCCTCGGCCTCGAAATTATTCACCAGATCTTCGTACCGCACTTGCAGCATCACGCCGGGTGGCAGCACCGCGTGCCAGTGGTCCATCAGCGTTTCGTATGCCTTATAGCGCCGCCCAAGCTCGCCCAGATCGTAGGTGTAATTGAGCTTACCCTTGAACAGGATCGAATAGCAGGAAAAGCAGATATCGCGCGGATCGCGCCGCACATGAATGATCCGCGCCCCCGGCAGCGCCAGACGGATCAAGCCGATAAAACGGAAATTGCCCGGCATCTTGTCGGTGATATGGCGCACGCCTTTCGTGGGGGCGTAAGCCGCCAGCCGTTCGACATAGGCGGCACCGATATCCTTCAGCCGTTCGGGGGTGAGCCGTTCCGGGCTTAACGGAAAATCATCGTCCATCCCGACAGAGGTTCCACCCGAGACGATCTGAGCCAGATCGTTAAGCTCGCCCGCCCCGAAAACACCCGGATGACTGGCGATCACCTGTTCGACCAGCGTGGTGCCCGAGCGCGGCATACCGAGCACAAAAATCGGCAGATCGGACGGATCACCCCCACCGGCCCGCGCCGCCATAAATTCCGGTGTAAACGTCTCGGCCAGCCGGGCCAGATTGGCCATCGCCTGCACCTCGTCATAGACCACATCGCGGCGCTTGGCGGCGTTACCACGATGCAGTGCCGCCATCGCCTCGGCCGGTTGCTTGAGGTCGATATAGGCCTTAGCCAGCGCAAAAAAAATGCTGGCCTGATCCTGATCGCCGAAACCATCGGCCTTGCCCGCCAGCGCGGTCAGGCCGGGTAGCCGGGAATCCCCAGCCGAAAAACGATCCACCAGCGCCAGAGCCAGTTGCAGGCCCGGCATGTCGGGGCGAAGCGCCACAGCCTTTTCATAGGAAGTGCGGGCTTCGGCAAAACGGCCCTGATATTTGCGGGCATTGGCGATACCGGAATAGGCCAGCGCCTCGTCAGGGGCCACCGCCAGCGCCTTTTCAAACCACTGCACGGCTTCCTCTGGCCGGCCCAGATCGTTGAGGGCATTGCCGCCATTACACAGCGCCGACAGCATATGCGGCTCCAGCGCGACGGCACGGGTAAAATGCGCCAGCGCTTCGTCATGGCGGCCCAGTTCCGCCAGCGACAGACCGTAATTGTTATGGGCTTCGGCATAATCGGGCACCAGCGCAAGCGCCCGCTGATAGCCCACCAGCGCTTCTTCATGATAGCCAAGGCGCGCCAGCATCAACCCACAATAAAAATGCGCCAGCATGGCATCGGGCTGCAGTGCCGCGCCATGGCGATAACATTCCAGCGCCGCAGAATAGTCCCCGAGCTTGTGATACAGATTGCCCAGATTATCGAGCGCCGGCACGAAGTCGGGGTTGAGCCGTAACGCCTCCCGCAAGGGGGCAACCGCATCAGCCTCGCGCCCCAGCGCAATCAGGCTCAGCGCCATATTGTTATGGGCATCGGGCAGCGCATCGTTCAGCGCCACGATCTGCTCATGACAGACCAGCGCTTCTTCGTGCCGCTCCAGCGCCATCAGCGCCAGCGAAAGGTTGACCTGCACTTCAAGCGACTGCGGCGCCAGCGCGGCGGCTTCCTGCAAATAGCCCAGCGCTTCATCCGCCCGCCCCAGCACCATCAGCAGATGGCCCAGATTGCCCAGCACCGGCACCGCCTTGGGTGCCACCACGAGCAGCGTTTTGTAGACCCCGATCGCATCGTCGGTGCGCCCCGCCACCGCCAGCGCCACGCCCCAGGCATGCAGGACCGACGGGTTGGTGGGATCGATCCGGTGCGTTGCTTCGAAATACCCGGCGGCTTCGTCAGCCCGCTCGGTCTGCAGCATGAGCATGCCAAGGCCATAGAGCGCTGCCGGGCTCTGGCCATCCATCCCCAGCGCCACGCGATAGCCGCCTTCGGCGCCGGCCATGTCGCCACGCTGATGGGCCGCTTTGGCGGCTTGCAGGGTGGCGGCGAATTCCTCGGCCTGGTCGTTACGTGGGGACATCGGCGGGCCCTCCCGGGCAGAATAGGAAACACTAAATTTAAGGCGGCTTATTTATCCACAGCCAAACCCATTTTTGCCTGACCAGCGGGATCGGGATCGGGGGGTGTCGTTTCGGGCGTGTCCTTGCGCTGCACCAGCTGGGCATCGACCTCGGCCAGCACCGCCTTCAGCTCGTTCACCGTGGCATCGATATCGGCCATCTGCCGTTCAAAGGCGGCAATCCGCTCCTCAAACCGCTGCTTAGCGAGCAAAAGCTGCTTCAGATCGCTTTCGGGATTATAGAAATCGAGGAACTCGCGAATTTCATTGAGCGAAAAGCCCATGCGCCGCCCGCGCAGGATCAGAATGATTCGGGCCCGGTCGCGCGCCGAATAAATCCGGGTCTGGCCGCGGCGGGCCGGGGCGATCAGATTTTCTTCTTCGTAAAACCGTAAGGTGCGGGCACTGACGGCAAATTCCTTGGTCAGCTGGCGAATTGTGTACGTACGGCTATCCATCTTTTTCACATCATAAGGCGGCACCAGCGGCTGTTTTACCGCCTTTAGCGCCACATCTCATCCCTTTTCGGGCATTATGTTAACGCTTACGTCAGCGTCAAGCACCAATGGGGCGCATACCGGAGAAACGCCCGATTCGTGGCAGGCCCAGCCCGGTGAGAAGCGCCGCTTTTTTGCCCCGGCCTTTACTTTGCCTGTGCTATGCTTTTATCCGACAAGCAACCAATTTCATCTTGCCAGCAGGAAACGGAACCTCCGTGCGGTATCAATCCCTTTGGGCCTGGATTTCCCTGACCGGCTTTGCCATCGGCACAGCCGTGGCGCTCACCGCTGCCATCGGCACCCATAATGGCGCCTGGGACTATGCGCACGGCATTCGCCTGCTTAAGCCCGGCATCGGCATCGGCATCATGGCACTGGCTTCGGGCGGCATCTGGCTGGCCCGGGCGCTGAACGCCAATGACGGGCGCTTTGCCAGGGTCGGGATGTGCGGCTTTCTCGGCGCGCTGCTGCTGGTCGGGATTCCGGCCCATTATCTGTGGCTGTCCTATGCCCGCCCACCGATTCACGATGTTTCGACTGATATTGGCGAGGCACCGGCTTTCCACACGCTGCTGGCGGCACGCCAGGGCGCGCCCAATCCGCCCGACTATGATGGCCCCAGTGAAATCCATTATGGCGGCGAACGGCTGACCGTCGCCCTGGCCCAGAAATACGCCTATCAGGACATTAAACCGCTGGAGCGGCTGGCTGGCACCATGCCGCAGCAGGAATTTGTCGCCAAATATTTCTGGCGCTCGCTCAATGCAGTGCAGGCGC
>JBAVPS010000258.1:0-1829 GCA_049693315.1 Rhizomicrobium sp.
GAACACGGTGGCAAAGGCTTCGGCCAGCGCTTCGTCGGCATCGGCAAGGCTTGTTGGCCGGCCCAGTGCCGCCAGACTGGTGACGCCATGATCGGCAATGCCGCAGGGGACAATGCCGGAAAAATCCTCCAGTTGCGGGGCAACGTTGAGGCTGACGCCGTGAAAGCTGATCCAGTGGCGGATGCGCACACCAATGGCGGCAATCTTGTCCTCGCGTCCATCATGGGCGACCCAGATGCCAACCCGTCCCTCGCGCCGTTCGCCAGCCACGTCCAGCAGAGCCAGGGCGCGAATCAACCATTCTTCCAGATCATGGACAAAGGCGCGGACATCCGGCCGGCCACCGCCACGCCGGTGCAGATCAAGCATAACATACGCCACGCGCTGCCCCGGACCGTGATAAGTGTATTGCCCGCCACGGCCAGTTTGATAGACCGGAAAACGGGGATCTGTCAGGTCCTCAGGCTTGGCGCTGGTGCCCGCGGTGTAGATCGGTGGATGCTCGACCAGCCAGACCAGTTCCGGTGCCGTCTGCGCACGGATGGCCGCCACGCGGGCCTCCATTGTGGCCACAGCACGCGGATAATCGGTCGCACCCAGGCTGATTTTCCATTCCGGGGCAGTTTCGCGGGTTTTAAGCATTGTCGTGTCCAGTGTTAACGCGCCATAAAGCATGTCTGGCATAAGGATCATTCTACCAGGAAAGAAGTATGCGGCATGGCGACCAATCTTACCAATGTCAAAGTTGAAATCTCGGTAGTGCTGGGAAAATCGGTCATTCCCATGCATCAGCTGTTGCGCATGGGCCGTGGTGCGGTGATCGAACTTGATTCCCATCAGGACGATCCGGTGCTGATTTTGGCCAACGATAAACCGGTTGCGACCGGCGAAATCGTGCTTCAGGGCGAGAAAATTTCCGTCTCAATCAGTGAATTGTTGAAAACCTATCAATAACAAGTGCTTGTAAAATGAGGGTCTAAGCCCTTGCTGCGGCATTTTTTTGAAAATATCTGACACCAAGATCGTTTTCCTGCCTTCACAAAGACGTAGAGCATGTGCTACATCGCGCCACCCCATGCAGATTTGCGGTCGTGGCGGAATGGTAGACGCGCTAGCTTGAGGTGCTAGTGGGGCAACTCGTGGAAGTTCGAATCTTCTCGACCGCACCAGATACAAAATAAACCATTGAAATCGTTATAATTATTGGCCAGTTGGCCCCACTTTCTGAGTGGGTGGGGCCATAGAATGTTGTGCGTTCGTTCCTGTAAGGCGAGCGGCGGCACCTGCGGCCAGGCGCTTGCGGTTTGCCTTTTCGGTATACAGCGCGGCCATCTGTGGCGTCAGCCAGCCAAACAGTGCCATCAGCTCATTTACGGTAGCGCCGCGTTCAGCCCAAATCGAGGCGGACAGCTTGCGCAGCCCATGGGCAGACTTATCTTTGATCCCTGCAGCAACGCAGGAAGCTTTAAACATGTTGCCGAAACTTTCCTTCACCAGCGGTTCGCCGCGCTCACCACAGATAAAGGCGAGATCGCTTGTCGGTCCGGTGGCTAGCGTTGCTGCCAGTTCCGGCTCGATTGGGCGGGCGCACTCGATGCGGCGCTTGTCGCGTCCCTTCTCGGTGATGAATATCAGCATCCCGTCGCGGATGTGTTGACGGCCCAGTGTTACGGCATCGCCCCTGCGCACTCCTGTATATAGCAGTAGGTGCAGCCAGACACGCTGGCGCGTGCCTTCTGGCCAGTACGCCTCATATTGGGTGACGTCCTCTCGTGTCCAAGCCTTAAAGCCTTCGGTTTTCTTGCGCGTGGGATAAGAAACGCCTGCGG
>JBAVPS010000259.1:0-1958 GCA_049693315.1 Rhizomicrobium sp.
CGCCATAACCGGGTCGGTTCGGCGTCGGCCAGCGTCTTGCCATTCACCGTAATCAGCGAATAGGCATCGACCTTGGTCGCCGGGGTGGTGACTTTTTCGCCATTCAGGGTTACGCGACCCTCGGCAATCAGCTTTTCGGCGTCACGGCGCGAACAGACGCCAGCGCGTGCCATGCGCTTGGCAATGCGTTCTTCGCCATCGTCGAGCTCGGATGCCGGTATCGCCCGGATTTCCGGGGCAAAACCGCCTTTGGGGGGCAATTTCATGACGCTTTTCGGCGGTTTTTTCGTAGTATCTCTGGCCAAAAGGGTCCCCTTCGATGAATGACGATGAAGCCATAGCATTTGCGCTCGCCGAAGCCAAAGCCGCCGCTGCGCGTGGCGAGGTGCCGGTGGGGGCTGTGCTGGTTCAGAACGGCACAATGCTGGCTTCCAGTGGCAACAGGATTGTTGAACTGAAAGATCCCACCGCCCATGCCGAAATTCTGGTCATCCGTCAAGCCGCCGCCGCGCTGGGTAACGAGCGGCTGTGCGGCACCACGCTCTATGTCAGTCTGGAGCCCTGCGCCATGTGCGCCGGGGCGATTGCCATGGCGCGGATCGGGCGGCTGGTCTTTGCCGCGGACGATGCCAAGGGCGGGGCGGTGCTGCACGGGCCGAAATTCTTTGATCAGCCGACCTGCCACCACAAAATTACGGTCGATCGGGCCGGTGATGCGGATGCGGCAAGCGCTATGCTGAAGGCGTTCTTCCGCGCCCGGCGGGCAAAGCCGTCAGAACCAGCTTAAGGAAAGCGCCGGGAAGATGTGTGTAAAGATGATGTGGGCCGAAATCAGCCCAAACCCGGCCCCGACGCCGACATCGCTTAAGAAATGCGCGGTCAGCAGCGCCCGGGTCAGCGACAGCCAGAGCGCGGCTGCGAACCAGACCGGCGCGCCCCACGGCATTAAGGCCGATGCCGATACCGCGACCAGAAAAATCGTCAGCGAATGGCCCGATGGGAACGAGTTATAGCGCGTATCGAAGGAAAATGGTTTGAAGCCATACAGCCCCATTTCCATTTCATCGCGCGGGCGGCGGCGGCCAAAGCCCAGCTTGATGGTGTGGGCGATCAGCGTGCCCAGCGCCAGCCCCAGAATATAGGCCGCCGCATGGTCGCGGGCCAGTTGCAGCATCTGCGATGGGCCATGCCAGCGCAGAACCGCCGCAGCGGCAAGATAGATCAGCACCGATACCGTCAGCCAGTGTGCCGCCTTGGCCAGATGGGTGGTGCGGCGCAGGAATTTGAGCAGACTGCCGCCGATATGGTCATAAAAATAATGCGCGGCGCGCCGGTCGATGCGCATGCATCCCAGCCCCGCGATGATCAGCAAAATTCCGGCCCATAACAACATGTGGGCACCCTTACCGCGCGTGGGGCCATCTGTCAAACCATTCCTGTTTTTAAAGACGGGGATCTGCCATGCGCTGTTTCACTTTGGGGGCTGCTTCGGTGGCTGTTTTGTTCGCCACGTCGCTGGGGCCCGCCCGCGCAGCCGATAGCCCTGCCGCTGTGGCGGCTGATACCAGCGCCGCACTGTCGGCGGATGCCAACGCGAACTATCTTGCCGATAACGCGAAAAAGCCCGGCGTCGTGACTTTGCCGGGGCTGCAATACGAAGTGCTGAAAAAAGGCACCGGCGCGGTGGCGCACCGCCATGACTGCGTGCTGGTCAACTACAAGGGCTGGCTGATCGACGGTAAGGTCTTTGACCAGACCGATGGCAAGCCGGTGACCTTTCCGGCCCATCTGCTGATCCCCGGCTGGACCACCGCGCTGCAGCTGATGCATGAAGGCGATCTGTGGCGCATCACCGTGCCGTCTGAACTGGCCTATGGCAGCGACGGCACCGGCGAAGGCACCATCCCGCCGAACCAGACACTGGTCTTCGATGTTGAACTTCTCAAAGTCACCAAACC
>JBAVPS010000260.1:0-8734 GCA_049693315.1 Rhizomicrobium sp.
GGGTGTGCCGATGCTGGGGCGGGTGCTGGCAGCATTGCATGACGGGGCGGCGGATGCGTCGATCACGGTGGCAATTGATGAGGCTGATGGTGTTTACCCGCTGCTGGCGCGTTTTGGTGCCGACCGGCTTGAACCGGCGGCCTCACCGGCCTCGACGGTGGCGGTGGCGCTGGAACGGTTTGGCGCGCCGCTGCTGATTGTGACGGCCGATCATGCGCTGCTGACCGGTGTCATGGTGCAGTATTTTCTGGAGCATGTTGATCCGGCGACCGATGGCGTGGTGGCATTGGCCCGCCGCCCGACGATCGAAGCGCGCTATCAGACCCGGCGGACCTATTGGCGCTTTGCCGGGGCTGAGGTTAGCGGTTGTAATCTGTTCTATCTTGGCGCGGGCGGACGGGCGGCGGTGGCGTTCTGGCGCTTGCTTGAAGCCGATCGCAAGAAGCCCTGGCGGGTGGTGCGCCATCTCGGTCTGGGAACGCTGATCGGATTTCTGCGCCATCGTCTGACGCTGGACGCGGCGTTGGTGCGGCTGTCGCGTGTGACCGGGGCAACGCTGGGGTGGGTCGATATGCCCTTTGCCGAAGCGGCCATTGATGTCGATAAACCAGAGGATCTGATCCTGGCCGAGGCGATTTTGCAGGCGCGCGGTGACACGGTGGAACACGCGCGATGAAATGTATCGACCGCTATCTGTCCCTGGAACTGGTTAAACGGCTGGGTTGGGTGTTGGTGGTGGTGCTGGGGGCACTGGTACTGGAGCGCTTGCTGCGCCTGTTCGATCTGGTCAGCATGAAGGGCGGTCCGATGTACATGGTGTGGGAGATGGCCGCGATGCTGGTCCCCCACTATATGGGGCTGGCACTGCCCGCCGGTTTCTTCGTCGCCATCTATCTGGTGGCGTCGTCCTGCAGTACCTATAACGAATTCGATGTGCTGCTGAGCGGTGGGGTGTCGCCGATCCGTTTTGCCGCCCCGTTCATTGCATCCGGCATTGTGCTGACGATTTTTGCCTTCGGTCTGTTCGGCTATATGCAGCCTTATGGCCGCTATTCCTATCGTGCGGTGCATTATCTGGTCGATGCCGTGCCGTGGGGCGAGGATGTGCCCGAACGCACCTTTGCCACCGTCGATAAGGATGCCACGGTTTCCGCCGATCATGTCGATGCGGTTGGCAGTGGTATGGCCGGAATCTTTGTGCATATGAAACAGGGCCCCGACGATGTGGTGATTACCGCCCGTCGCGGCAAGCTGATGTTTGGCCCGCAGAAAATCTATTACCGCCTGCGCTTAAAAGACGGCACCCAGCTGGTGACCAAGCCCGATGGCACGGTGTCCGCCGTGAAGTTTGACGAGCTTGCGGTGCAGCGCAATTTCATCACCGATGTGGCCCCGTTCCGTGCCCGTGGCGATGATGTGCGCGAGATGACGCTGGACGAACTGGCGACGCATAAACGTATTCTGTCCTCGGGCAACTGGACCGATGCGGAAGCCAAGGCCGAGCTGCATGCCCGCCTGGTGCGCTCGCTTTCCTTGCTCTTCCTGCCCTTCTTCACCATTCCACTGGCGATCTCGGCCAAGCGGCGCAAACGCAGCAGCGGGGTGATTACCGGGGCTGTGGTGCTGGTGCTGTTCCACTATGTGCTGCAAACCCTGCAGGGGTTGGCAGGCGCGGGTAAGCGCCCGGTCATCAGTCTGTGGATCGCGCTGGCGGTCTTTGCCCTGATGGCGTTTGCGCTGTTCTGGCGGACGCAGAAATATCCCGGCTCTGGTGCACTTGACCCGGTGTTTGATGGCTTAAAACGGGCACTTTCCTGGCTCGTTCAGCCGCTGAAGCGGCTTAAAAGGGCCAAGTCATGATTTTAATGCGCTATTTCACCAAGCTGTTCGTGACGCGGTTTCTGGCCGTGCTGCTGGCTTTGTCGGCGCTGGTCGAATTGCTGTCGATGCTGGATGCGCTGCGTCATCTTGTTGGCCATCACCACCATCACAGTTTCAAGCTGGTGATGACGTTTACCGCGCTGCAGTTTCCCATGGCGCTGGAGCAGTTGTTCCTGCTCGCCGTGTTGATCGGTGCGGTGCTGACCTTCCGCGCGCTGGCGCAGTCGAGCGAGATGATCGTGCTGCGCAGTTGTGGCATGTCACCGTACCGCTTGCTGGGAAGTCTGTTGCCAGTGGGGCTGGTATTGTCGCTGTCCTATTACGCCATTGTCGATCACTTTGCCCCGGCGGCCGAACGCTCGTTCGCAATCTGGTGGCATGATGTCATTCAGGCGGCGGATGAGGACGAAGATACCCCCAAGGGGGCAATCTGGCTGCGTGACGGGTCCGAAGTGATTGCGGTGCAGAAGGTCGAAAATGACGGCCGGCATCTGGTCGGTCTGACGCGATACTTACGTGATGACAGCGGCATTTTAGTTGGGCGCGTCGAAGCCAAAACGGCGGACTATCAAAAGCCCGACTGGGTGATGACCGATGTCACCCGTGTCGATCTGCGCAACCATTCCGCGGTCGGTAAATCCTCGGCGCTGATGCCCGCGGCGGTGCTCCAGCCAAAGATGCTGTGGCAGGGTGGTCCGTCGGCCAAGAATGTTGAAGAGCTGGCTGTGCCGACCCGGCGCATGCAGGCCTCCGAAGGCCGTCAGGTGCTGGCTGGTACCTGGTCCGGCTCGGCCGGGGCGGCGCACTACCGCACGCTGGTGCAGAAAAGTTATCTCGCGCCGCTGCTGCCGTTTTTGATGTTGCTGCTGGCGGTGCCTGCGCTGGCCGGAACCGGGCGGCGGCAAACAGTTCGTGGCATGGTGGTCTCGATCGGCACCGGGCTTTTGTTTCTGGTCGCTAACGGTTTCTTCAGTTCAATGAGCGAGGCCGCCGTGCTGCCGCCGGTGGTGGCGGTGTGGACCGCCCCCTTCTGTTTCTTTGCCTTTGGCTTCTTTCTGCTATTGAAAAACGAAGAGTAAACCCCGCTTCGTACTTTATAGTGCGCACCGTATAGTAGTTTTTCTGTTGCTTCCCCTAAGCGCGCTCCCTATAGATTCGAGCCGGAGCGTATTTGGTATTTCTTGGGGAAATTCGATGAATCATCGTCTGATGATCATCAGGGCGGCTGCGTGCGCCCTGATGGCGTTAACGGCTGGCTGTGCCAGTCAGGAAACCCACCACGCGATCGCATCGCAGACTGTCGCCAGTTATGGTGCCGCGTACAGCGGCCCTAAAAGCAAAATTGTCGTGGGGCAGTTCGATAACCGGTCGTCTTATATGCGGGGAATTTTCTCCGATGGGGTGGATCGTCTTGGGGCGCAGGCCAAGGACATTCTGATCACCCATTTGCAGCAGTCCGGCCACTTTGCCGTAATGGACCGCAAGAATCTGATTGAAACAAAAAGCGAAGCGGGGCTGCAGGGTAAGGCGCAGCAGGTTGCTGGCGCGAGTTTTATTCTGACCGGCGAAGTAGCGGAATTTGGTCGCAAGGAGCAGGGTGACAAACAGATGTTTGGCATCCTCGGCAGCGGCAAGCGCCAGATCGCCTATGCCAAAGTCAATCTGAAGGTCGTCAATACGCTGACCACAGAGATTGTCTTTTCGGCGCAGGGCGAGGGGGAATATCAGCTTAGTGATCGTGAAGTCCTCGGTTTTGGTTCAACGTCGGGCTACGATTCAACGCTAAACGGCAAGGTTCTGGATCTGGCTTTGCGCGAAGCGGTCAACCATCTGGTTGATGGCGTCGAACATGGCGTCTGGAGGCCGGAACATGAATAAGCGCCGGATTATTCTTGGTGCCTCTGTCGCATTGATGGCGCTGGGGCTGGCCGGTTGTCAGCCGACCAGTAAATATTACTGGGGCCATTATGAGACTGTGGTCTATCTGACCTATGCCCAGCCCGACAAAATGACGGTGCCGATGCAGATTAAAACCCTGAAAGAGGATGTTGCTCAGGCCAATAAGAAGAAGCTGCTGGTGCCCCCGGGCGTGCATGCGCAGCTTGGTGCGCTTTATGCCCAGGCTGGTGACAGCAAATCTGCCGAAGCCGAATTTCTGGCTGAAAAACAGCTTTATCCGGAATCCACCGTGATGATGGATCATATGCTGACCAATCTGGCGAGGAAATAAGATGACCACCATTTCTCGTATCGGTCTCCGCATCGGTGGCATTGTAGCGCTGGCGGCGTTGCTTTCTCTGACCGGTTGCGTTGCGCAGAAAAAGTTTGATTACACAGAATTTCGTAATCATCCGCCCCGCTCTATCGCCGTCATTGCACCGCTCAATGAAAGCACGGATGTCAATGGCACCTATGGCTATCTGTCGACCGTGACCATGCCGCTGGTTGAACGTGGGTATTATGTTTTCCCCGTGGCGATGGTCGATCAGTATCTCAAAAATAATGGGGTGCCGACGGCCGGTGAAATGCGGCAGGTGCCGCTGGCAAAATACGGTGAGGTATTGGGGGCGGATGCCGTGCTCGATATTACGCTTAAACAATACGGCACTAAGTATATCGTCATCGACAGCATTACGACGGTCAGTGCCACTGGTAAGCTGACCGATGTTAAAAGCGGTACGGTGATCTGGACTGGCGACGTGACGGTCTCACAGGGGGCGGGCGGTTCCAGTGGGGGCAACCCGCTGGCGGCGCTCATTGTGACATTGGTTACGGCCGCAGTTGATCAGATTGCCAATTCTATAACCGATCATGCCCATGACCTGTCCCCGATGGCCAATACCATGCTGGTGTCCAACCCTAATACCGGGTTGCTGCCCGGTCCCCACTTCGGTGGAGAGGGCAAGCATGTGATTGCTCAGAATAACCCGGATTTTGGTGTTTCCCGGGCGGCAAAGGCAAACTGAGTTATCGTTTCGAACGTGATTAATAAATTCTGAACAATCCGGTGCCATACCTGTCGCTGCTGCCGTTTTGGGCAGCAGCGAGGGTATGATGTCCGTACATAAACGTCGCAAACTGCTGCTGCTGGGCGCAGGCTTCGAGCAGATCACCGCCATCGAGATCGCTCAGGAGCTGGGCTATTCGGTGACCGCCTTCGACAACCAGAAGACGCCGGTGGGCGCTGCGGCTGCCGATGAATTTGTCAGCGTCAACGTCAAGGATGATGCAGCGCTGATCGAAGCGGCCCGCAAGATCCGCCCCGATGGGGTGTTCGTGCACGCGGCCGAGCTGGCCATTCCCACCGCCAAGGTGGCCGATGCGCTGGGCCTGCCCGGTATCGGCACCGAGGTTGCGCGCCGCTGCACCGATAAACGCCTGCGCACCGCCGCGCTGGCCGAGGCGGGGATTGAAACCCCGGCCTTTCGTATTCTGGAGAAATCCGCACCATTAGACGCCTGGATCGAGGCCTATGTTGCCCTTGGCCCCATGGTGGTGTGCAAGCCGCCCGATATGGCCGGTGCCCGCGGGGTCGAGCTGGTGCAGACGGCTGACGATGTCGCCTCCTACCGCAGCCGGGGCGGCGGGGTCGATGCCGAAGCCTTTTTGATGGAAACCTACACCTCGGGCGGGCAGCTCAGCACCGAATCCGTCATCATTGATGGGGCTGTGGCCCATACCGCCATTGCGCTGCGCCATTACGATACCACGGCGGCTTTGCGCCCCTATTTGATCGAAGATGGCCATTCGATGGGGCTTGATTTGTCCGCCGCGCTCACCGCCGAGATAGACGCGGTAACGGCGCGGGCGGCCACAGCGCTGGGCATGAAAAATGGCGTGCTGAAAGGCGATCTGATTATCCCTGGCGACGGGCGCATTGTCGTACTGGAAATGGCCGGACGCACCTCGGGCGGGCGGTTTGCCGATACCGTGGTGCCGCGTGCCACCGGGGTGAACATTCTGTATCCGCTAATTCAGATGGCGATGGGCGATACGCCCGATCGCGCCTGGCTGAAGCCGCGCTGGAAGGTCGGCATGTCACAGCGTTTCTTCTTTCCCATGCCGGGCAGGACGATTGCGGCGATTCCGGATCTGAGTTTAACCGGGCAACGCCCCGGTGTGGTGGGCATATGGCTCAACCGCCATCTGGTCACTGGTGATGTGTTGCCGGAGGTTCGCTGCCATGGCGACCGGCTTGGATATGTTTTATGCACCGGACCGACGCGCGAGGAAGCTGACGCACTGGCGCTTGGCATCACGCGGAATATGCGGTTTGATTTTGCCTCCTGATCGAAAGGGTTCTGCTATGGCCGACAATATCGTGATTTTTGGTTCGGGCGCCTATGTGCTGGGCGATGCTTTCGGGCCGTCGCCGGTATTGCGTGGTGTGCTGCAGTGGGCCCGGCGGCAGGCAACCTCGCTCGCCCCGCGTGATGTGCATGTGCAACTCGTTTGCCACTCCTCTGACAAGTATGACTATGTCACCCAGAAAGCCGCTGCTGCCGCAGCCGAGGTCGGTGCGGCGCATCTGTTGCAGGTGGTGCATTACGAGGAGGGTTTGCGCCTGTTTGGCGAACACCCGCTGGCGGCGTTTATCTGCGTGCCGGACGAGGCCCATGCCTTTTACCTGATGCGTGCCATCGAAACCGGTTGCCCGGCCTGGGTGGTCAAGCCGCTGACTGGCGAGCTGGTCTCGGCCAAAGCCGCGTTCGATGCGGCCACAGAAAAAGGTGCCGATGTCTGGGTCGATTACCACAAGCGTTTCGATCCGTCGAACAACTACATCTACAAATCGATGATCGAGCAGAGTTATGGCGACATGCTGCATTATTCGGTGCAGTACACCCAGCCACGCTCGTTACCGCTGGATGCGTTCACCTGGTCGAAAACCTCGGACGCCTTCACCTATATCGGCTGCCATTATGTCGATCAGCTCGATTTTCTGTTCCCCGGCATCGTGCCGGAAAAGGTAACCGCCACCGGGCTGGAAGGCGAAGTGTTCGCAACGCTCGGCGGGCATTGCTATGATCTGGTGCTGGCGGAAATTCTCTGCCGCAAGCCTAATGGCAAACGCCTGATGGCCACCATGCAGGTCGGCTGGTGCGATCCGGCGGGCACGCCGGGCAAAAGCCATCAGCGGGTGGAAGTGACTTTCGCACGTGGGCGGATTATCGCTGACCAGAAGGTGCGTGGTTTGCAGATCTGGGACGAGAACCACACCAACGAAGTGAACCCCTTCTTCTTCGGCTCGCGCATCGATCCGTTCGAGCAGCGGCTGACCTATGAAGGCTATGGCATCGAAAGCATCACGCGGTTTCTCGACTGGTGCGTGACAACGCCGGAAAATAAGGCGTTCTGGCGCAAGTCTACCGCGCTGCCGTGGATCGAACGTTCGGAATTCACCGAAACCGTGCTCGATATGGTGCGCCGTTCGCTGGATGCCGATGGTGACTGGATTAAGGTGTAAGCAAGCTCATTCGGTCGTACAATCCGTACTGGGAATACTCCCTCATGCTTCGGCTCCCTCGGGCAGGATCCGGATGAGGGCTCAGCATGAGGGAGGCTTTTTATGCGAACGGTACTTCGCGGCTTTCGGCAACGCTTTTTTGTGCAATGGCCAGAACCTGCATCACGGTAAAGGCTTCGTCGGCGGTTACCGGCAAGGGGGCGTGGCCCAGCACGGCGTCGCGCATGCCAGCGTAGAACGCCTGACGGTCGTCTGCCAAAAGGGGGACGGGCGTCAGCGCGCCATCGGCTTCGGCCCGGATGGCTTCGGTGCCGACCTTCTTTTGCGGGCGTTTGGCGGCTTCGGCAGCATCAGCACCGGAAATCGTCAGGCTGGCCCTGGTGCCATGCAAGACGAAGCGCTGGTCGTCGGCTGCAGCCAGCGCGCTGGCCATCAGCACGACGCGGGTTTTGCCATAGCGCAGGATGACGTGGAAATAGTCGGTCGCAGCGACGCCATCGCGCTGGATTTCCATATCGGCGAAAATGCTCTGTGGGCGGCCGAACAGTGCCACGGCCTGATCGATCAGATGCGGGCCAAGATCGTACCACAGCCCGGCCGCGGGCACCGCCTGCTCACGCCAGTTGCCCGAGGGGACCGGACGGTAGCGGTCGAAATGCGATTCAAAATAAACGATCTTGCCCAGCCGCCCGCTCGCCACCTCGGCCTTCAGGGTGAGGTAATCGCTATCCCAGCGCCGGTTGTGAAACACCGATAACAGCTTGCCGGTTTCCTGGGCTGTGGCCATCACTGCGCGGGCTTCTTCGCAGGTGACGGTGAAGGGTTTATCGACCACCACCGCCTTGCCCGCGTTCAGCGCAGCGATGGCAAGCGGTGCGTGGGCTTCATTGGGGGTGGCAATCACCACCAGATCAAGGCTGTCATCGGTCAGCAGGCTGTCGGCGTCGGCATAAACCTTGGCCTTGGGATAGGCGGTGTGGATTTCATCTTCCCGGCTGGAAGCGATGGCCGCCAGTTCCATCCCGGCAATCGCGGTAATCTGCGGGGCATGAAAGACCCGGCCAGCATGGCCGAAGCCGATCAACCCAACGCGTACTGTGTCTGCCATGGTCCATCTCGCTTGCCGGTTACGGCCAGCATGATAGCCGAGCATTACAGCGCCGTCATCTGCGGCGATGTCAGATCGCCAGAGATTTTACGCCCGTTGCCCGGACCGGCGCAGTTGGGCCAGGGCACGAAACAACAAGGTTACTGCCACAAGTGGCAGCAGCAGCCGCTGACACCATAATGGCTCGAACTGGCCGTACATATGCAGCATCCCCAGACCCAGAACGGCGATGACATAGCCGCATTTGACGGTGCGGTGCCGTGCGTCCGGCACGGTAT
>JBAVPS010000261.1:0-4181 GCA_049693315.1 Rhizomicrobium sp.
ATCCATGCCCGCGATCCGGGCTGGATCAGCGATCTGAAAAAACTGATCGATGCCGGCAAGGTGGAATTTATCGGTGCCGGTTACAGCCAGATGATCGGCCCGCTGGTGCCCGCTGCGGTGACGGAAAAAAACCTCGCTTTGGGCACAGACGTCTATCGCCGTTTCGGTCTTGCCCCCCGCGTGGCACTGGTCAATGAACAGGCCTATGCCGCAGGTCTGGTCGGGCTTTATCAGGCGGCGGGCTATGACGCCATTTTGATGGATTGGGATAATCCGTCCGCCCATCATCCTTGGCCGGAGCAGGCCCGTTTTGTCCCCCAACGGGTTCAGGGTACCGGTAGCGATACGCTGGGCCTGATCTGGACCGACACCGTAGCCTTTCAGATGCTGCAACGCTTTTGCCATGGCGACATTACGCAAGAAGCCTATCTCGATTTTATCGCGGGGCTTGAGGGGCACGGGCGGCGCGCGCTCTGCCTTTATGCCAGTGATGGCGAGGTGTTCGACTATCGCCCCGGCCGCTATCGCAGCGAAGAAGTCTTCGACACCGAAACCGGCAGCGAATGGGACCGGCTGTCAGATGCCTTTCTGCAGCTTAAAAACAGGCCCGGCTGCCGCTTTGTGCTGCCATCGGCTTTGGCCCCGGCCACCAGTGCGCCGTTGCAACTGGAAACCCCGGACTGCCCGGTGCCGGTCAAAAAACAGCGCAAATATAATCTGTCCCGCTGGGCGGTAACCGGGCGGGACGATATTGCGCTGAATGCGGCCTGCGAGCGGATCTATCGTGGCCTGACGGCTGGACCGGCGACAGACGAAGACTGGCGCGAATTATGTTTTTTGTGGTCGAGCGATTTTCGCACCCACATCACGGAAAACCGCTGGCAGGATATGAAAAAACGGCTGGCAGTGCTGGAATCCCGTTTTCCCGCCCCCCTTACGCCGCAGCCCACCCCGCAGGGCGACAAGATCACCGCCCGCCATATTGCCATCGACACCGGCACGATCAGCGCCACGCTGGACCGCCGCCGGGGTTTGACGCTGGATGCGGTGCGCTTTGGCGGCAGCCCGGCCCTGATCGGCAAGCTGCCGCTGGGAGTCTTTGCTGACATTGCCTGGCAGGCTGACTGGTATACCGGGGATTGCGTCTTTGAGGCCCCCGGCGAGCATAAAGTCACCGATCTGGAATGGTGCACGGCACGGCGCTGGCAGGAAGGGGCCGATACGCTCGTCTACGCCTATCTCGACACCCCAAAGGGGCCAATTGAGAAGTTCTGGCGCTTCCATGGCGACAGCCCGGCGGTCGATTGCGAATATGTCCTGCACTGGAGCGATTGGGGCAAGGGAGCGCTGCGGCTGGGTCATATCACCCTGCTGCCCGCCGCCTTCGACGACACCGCACTGGCACTGACCACGCATAATGGCGGCAAAGCCCCCGAACGCTTTGCGCTGGCGGGTCAGGTGGTCGAACATGGCGCGCCGGTTTCTTTTCTGGTTTCCGCCTCGCAAGGTTTGGGTATGACCGAAGGCTGGGCCATACTGGATGACGGCCATCACTTCATCCGGGTCGAGGTTGACCGCGGGACTGCCCCCCTGCTGGGGCTGTTAACCCACCGGCCTTTGCGTGGCGGTCTGTTCTGCCAGCTGGTGCTGTCGGCGCTGGAGCTTGATGACACCCGCAAACCCGCGGCGCTTTACGAAGGGCCGCGGCGTTTCCGTTTCAGCCTGAGCGGGGGACGAATGTAGCCATGGCCCAACCGGCACATCTTGCGCAGACTGGCCCTTTCACGGCGACCGGCGCAGTATTATCAGCAACTTGTTAACCCCATTTTGTCCACAATGGGCGCGTTAGAGGACAAATTTTATGGTTCAAAATACAAAAGATGCGGCGTCGGCAACGGCCGGTGCATCAGGTGCATTGTACCGCGACTTCTCGCAACCCTGGCTCGATCTCAACGAGAAATCGGTTCTGATCACCGGCGGCACCGGATCTTTCGGTAAGCATTTCGTGCGCCGTGCCATCGAGAATTACAGCCCGCGCAAGCTGATCATCTTCTCGCGCGACGAGCTCAAGCAATATGAAATGCAGCAGATGTTTCCGGTCGAGAAATATCCGTTCATGCGCTATTTCATCGGCGATGTGCGCGACCGCGACCGGCTGGAACTGGCAATGCGCGATGTCGATTACGTCGTCCATGCCGCCGCGCTGAAACAGGTACCGACCGCCGAATACAACCCGTTCGAATGTGTGCGCACAAACATTTTCGGTGCCGAAAACGTCGTTTATGCCGCGCTGCGCCGCAATGTGCGTAAAGTCATTGCGCTGTCGACCGACAAGGCCGCCAACCCGATCAATCTGTATGGCGCCTCGAAACTGGCGTCGGACAAGATCTTTGTCGCCGCCAACAATCTGTCCGGTGCCAATGGTCCCCGTTTTGCTGTGGTGCGCTATGGCAATGTGATTGGCTCGCGCGGATCGGTGGTACCCTTCTTCCGCAAGCTGGTGGCAGAAGGTGCCAAAGAGCTGCCGATCACTGATCCGCGCATGACCCGGTTCTGGATTACCCTGACACAAGGGGTCAATTTCGTGCTGTCAGGCATGGAAATGGCCAAGGGTGGCGAGATTTTCGTGCCCAAGATCCCATCCTGCACCATCGGCCAGCTGGCCGAGCTGATCGGGCCGGGCCTGAAGCAGAAGAACGTTGGCATCCGCCCCGGCGAGAAGCTGCATGAAATCATGATTCCACCCGACGATTCCCGCTCGACCGTCGAGCTGAGCGACCGCTATGTCGTGCTGCCCAGCTTTGCCAACAATCTGCGGGAGGCCTATCTCAACCACGGTGCCAAACCGATGGCAGATGGCGCGGCCTATTCCAGCGACACCAACCCGGAACAACTCAGCGCCGACGAACTGAAGGCGTTGATGGCCGAGGCAAGCAAGTGAGCGCGGCGCCCTTTCTGCCCTATGGCCGCCAATGCATCGAAGAAGATGACATTGCGGCCGTGGCGGCGGTGCTGCGGGGCGATTATCTGACCACCGGACCGATGGTCGAGGCGTTTGAAACCGCTCTGGCCAGCACGGTGGGGGCACGACATGCCGTTGTCTGCTCTAACGGCACCACGGCACTCTATATGGCGGGCCGGGCGCTCGGCCTTAAGCCGGGCGATACGGTCATCGTGCCGACGGTAACGTTTCTGGCCACCGCCAGCGCACCACATCTGTGTGGTGCCGAGATTGTGTTTGCCGATGTCGATCCTGACACCGGATTAATGCGGCCCGAAGATTTACAGGACGCGTTGCAACGCGCCGAAGGGCCGGTCAGGGCGTTGTTCAATGTCCATCTCACCGGGCAATGCGGCGATCTGGAAGGCATCGCGAATGTGGCGCGGGCGGCGGGCTTAAAAATTGTCGATGATGCCTGCCACGCCATTGGCACCCGATATACCGCGCATGATGGCAGCCGCCACACCATCGGGGATCAGGCCTTTTGCGATATGACGGCCTATTCCTTCCACCCGGTTAAAACAGTCACCACCGGCGAAGGCGGCGCGGTTTCGACCAATGATGATGGGCTGGCCCATGCCCTGTATCTGGCACGCAATCATGGCCTGACCCGAGATCCGGCCCAATTCGTTCAGATGGGTGATGCACTGGCCGCTGATGGCACACCAAACCCGTGGTATTACGAGCTGATTGCACCGGAGTTTAATTTCCGTGCCACCGATTTTCAGTGCGCGCTGGGGCTAAGTCAGCTTGCCAAACTGGATCGCTTCGTCAAACGGCGCAAGGAACTGGCGGCACGTTATGACCAGAACCTTTCTGCGCTTGCCCCAAAACTGAAGCGCTTAAGCGGCAACCCGGCTTGTGATCCGGCCCGCCATCTGTATGTCGCGCTGATCGATTTTGCCGCCGCCGGATGCGACCGTGCCGCCTTCATGGCCAAGCTCCGTGACAAAGGTATTGGCAGTCAGGTGCATTATTTTCCGGTGCACCGCCAACCCTATTACGCCAAACGCTATGGTGCGCAGCACTTACCAGGGGCGGACCGCTATTACGCCCGCGCGTTGAGCCTGCCCTTCTATCCGACGCTGACCGACGCAGATGCCGATCGGGTCTGCAGCGCGCTGCAAGATCTGCTGGGCTGAAATAACGTCAGCATCCATCGCCATAAAAAAACGGACGA
>JBAVPS010000262.1:0-8894 GCA_049693315.1 Rhizomicrobium sp.
GTATCATCAAGGGCGAGCCGATGCTCGATCTCGATTATTCCGAAGATTCCACCGCCGGTACGGACGCCAATTTCGTTATGACCGGGGCCGGTGGTCTGGTCGAAATTCAGGGCACCGCCGAAGGTGCGCCGTTTACCGACGAAGAATTCACCCAGCTGCTGCGTCTGGCCCGTCAGGGCATTACCGAGCTGGTCGCCCTGCAGAAAGCGGCCATCGGATGAAACTGATCGCCGGCACCGAGCTGGTTATCGCCAGCCATAACAAGGGTAAGGTGGCCGAGATTGCCGAACTTCTCGCCCCGCGCGGTCTGATCGTGCGGGGGGCGGCCGAGCTTGGTTTGCCCGAGCCGGAAGAAACCGGCGACAGCTTTGAAGCCAATGCCATCCTTAAGGCACGTGCGGCGGCTGATGCCTGTGGTCTTTACGCTCTGGCCGACGATTCCGGCCTGTGCGTGATGGGCCTTGGCGGGGCGCCGGGGATCTATTCGGCGCGCTGGGCCGACCATAAGGATTTTTATGGTGCTATGGCCCGGATCGAGCGTGAGCTGACCGCGGCAGGCACCACGGATCGCTCGGCAAAATTTGTCTGCGCGCTGTCGCTGGCTGCCCCAGACGGGGAAACTGAAACCTATGTTGGTGAGGTGCATGGCACGCTGACGTTCCCGCCGCGCGGCACCAACGGTTTCGGCTATGATCCGATCTTCGTTGCCGAGGGCATGGATCAAACCTTTGGGGAAATTGACCCGGCGCAAAAACACGCCATCAGTCACCGTGCCCGTGCCTTTGCCCTTTTTGCCGAGAGGGCGTTAGGATGAGCGGTTTCGGCCTCTATGTTCATTGGCCATTCTGCGCCAAAAAATGCCCCTACTGCGATTTCAACTCGCATGTCCGCGTCAGTCTGGACGAGGTAGCATGGCTGGCCGGTATTGTGCAGGAAATGAACCTGGTGGCCACGCTGCAGGGCGAAACCCGCCCGCAGCTTGAAACCATTTTCTTCGGTGGCGGCACGCCGTCGCTGATGGCAGGGGCATCCGCTGCCCGTATCATCGACGAGGCGGCCAAGCTGTGGACGCTGGCCCCCGATGTCGAAATCTCTATCGAGGCCAACCCAGCCAGTGCCGAATCCGCCCGTTTTGCCGATTATGCGGCGGCGGGTGTTAACCGGTTGTCGCTTGGGGTGCAGTCGCTGCGCGATGCATCACTGAAATTCCTTGGCCGCCTGCATGATGTGGACGAGGCCAAGGCGGCGCTGAAAATGGCACTGGCGACGTTCCCGCGGGTGTCGTTCGATCTGATCTACACCTTGCCGGGGCAGACACTGGCCGACTGGCGCACCGAGCTTGGCGAGGCGCTCAGCTTCGGCAGCGAGCATCTGTCGCTCTATCAGCTGACTATCGAGCCGATTACCCCCTTTGCCACCATGGTCAAACGCGGCAAGCTGACCATGCCGCCGGACGAAACATCGGTCGCCCTGTTCGAGGCGACGCAGGAAATGACCGCGTCGGCGGGGCTGCCGGGCTATGAAGTGTCGAACCATGCCCGGCCGGGTGCTGAGTGCCGCCATAACCTGATCTATTGGCAGTATGGCCAATATGCCGGGGTCGGGCCGGGGGCCCATGGCCGGCTTGATATTTATGGCGGGCGCTATGCCAGTGCGGGCGAGCGGCTACCCGAACGCTGGTATGAAAAGGTCACCCAGAAAGGCCACGGCTTCGCCACCATCGCCGAAGTCCCGCCCGAAGACGCCGCGCGCGAGCATCTTCTGATGAATTTACGCCTGGCTGAAGGGCTTGATCTGGAAGCTTATCGCGCGCGCTGGGGCTTTTTGCCTCCGGAAAAGAAGATCGCCCAGCTCAGCGAGCTGGGGCTGGTCACCACGATACAGGGGCGGCTCAAAGCTACCGCGCAGGGGCTGCTTTTGCTCAATCGCATCATCGAAGAACTGGCGGATTAAGCCCCGTTGCCGGTTTTAACTGCCCGCCTTGGCGTTGTCGTCGCGTTCGAAAGTGGTCGGGGCCGGGTTCACCACGCTGAAACCATTTGGCCCCACCGCCAGTACGGCCAGCCCGCGCTCGATGCTGCCATCGGGGCGGAAACGGAAAATGCCACCCGTACCGGCAAAACCATTGGGATCGGTCAGGCTGTGTTTGGTGAAACGGTGATAGGGTTTGCCGTGCGATAACAGCACCACCAGCGAGACCGCATCATAGGCCAGCGGGGCCAGTGTCGGGGCGCTGTGGCCATAGGCTTTTCTGTAACGGGCGACAAAAGCATCATCGGCATTGGGTTGCGGCGCGGCGAACCAGCCGCCGGTCAGAAGATTTTCCTTGGTATTGCTGCGATCATCCCACACCCCCGTACCAAGATAGCGCACCTTGGTCTTATCGATGCCGTTATAGGCCAGCACCGGGATCATCGCCCGTAACAGGGAACCGCCCTGCGGAATGAAGATGGCGTCGGCCCCGCTTTTGGCCACCACGGCTGATGGCTCGCTAACCGCGCCGGCGCTGGGGCTGTAATGCTCGAGCGCGACGACATGGCCACCTTTGGCCGCCACCGTAGTGCGGAAGCTTTGCTCAACCACCGCGCCATAGGGCGTTTCGGGGATCAGGGCGGCAAAGCGGCGTTTGCCCTTGGCAGCGGCATAGGTAACCACCCGCTCGACCTCAGTCTGAGGCTGATAACTCAAAAGATAGACGCCCTTACCAGCCACCGAACGGTCGGTTGAAAAGGAGATCAGCGGCACCCCACGGTCACGGGTCAGCGGTGCCACAGCCTTTACCGACGTGGCAAACAGCGGGCCGATCATGACCTCCGCCCCCTGATCGAGCAGCTTTTCTGCCGCCTTGGCGGAACCGGCGCTTTCATCGGCGCTCATCAGCACGATGTTTTTCTGCCCGGCATCGAACAGGGCAAGCTGGGCCGCCTTCATCATGCCGGCGGCCAGTGTGCGGGTGGCCGGGCTCATGTCTGAAAAGGGCAGGATTACACCGACACGAAGCGGTGTCTGACCGGCGGGAAGGTTGGGCAGGCGCAGAAAGCCGGGCTGATCGGCCGAAAGCTGGTGTGGGGCAGGCGGGTCATCCTCATAGCCGGACGGGACAGTGGCCGTTGTGCTACATCCGCTTAACAGAGCTATCGCCAGTGCGCCGACAGTGGCACAAAGGCGGGGCAGAAAGCGGAAAGACGACGATGGCGCGTAAGGCATGGCAGGCTCCCGGACGGACGGCAAAGGCCGCCACCAGTGATAAATCTGACGGTAAATCTACCGGCTCTGCCGCGCAGGGTAAACCATCGGACGGTGAAAGCGTCGTAGATGGGGAATCCGCGTTGCCGCTGTTGCCCCCTGCGCTTTACATCGTCGCCACCCCGATCGGGCATGCCCGTGATATCACGTTACGTGCGCTGGATGTGCTGAAATCCGTGGATCTCATCGCGGCTGAAGATACCCGGGTCACCGCCAAACTGTTGGCCATCTATGACATCCGCAAACCCCTGATCCCTTATAATGATCATTCTTCTGACCGGGATCGTGCCCGGCTTCTCGAAAAAGTGAAGGGCGGTGCGCGGGTGGCACAGGTCAGTGATGCCGGAATGCCGCTGGTGTCCGACCCCGGTTTCAAACTGGTGCGCGAGGCACTGGCCGAAGGTGTGGCGGTGGAATGTATTCCGGGGGCATCGGCCTCGCTTACCGCGCTCACCCTGTCGGGCCAGCCATCCGACCGGTTTGTCTTTGCCGGGTTTCTGCCCGCCAAGGCCGGGGAACGCAAAACTGTGCTGTAAGAGCTGAAAACCTTGCGCGCCAGCCTGATTTTTTACGAATCCCCCGGCCGTCTGTCTGAAAGCCTGACCGCGATGGCCGAGGTGCTGGGTAACCGCCCGGCGGCGGTGGGCCGGGAATTAACCAAAATGCACGAGGAAGTTCGCCGTGGAACCCTGAGCGAACTGGCGGCGGATTTTGCCGAAGCGCCCCGGGGTGAAATTTCCATCGTTGTCGGCCCGCCACTGGCGGAAGGCCCGGATTATGGCAAGATCGATGCCGCGCTGGCCAGGTTGATCCCTTTTATGCCGCTGAAAGTTGCCTCGGAATTTCTGGCCGAAACCTTGGGTGGCTCCAAACGCGATATCTACGAGCGGGGACAAAAACTAAAAGATGGGCAAACGCTATAAAACACGTGCTGCGCGTGGAATTGCCGCCGAACGCCAGGGCCGCTGGGCCGAGGTCAAAGCGGTCTGGCTGTTGCGCTTCAAAGGCTATCGCATCTATGCGCGGCGACAGCGTACGCTGGCGGGTGAGATAGACATCATTGCCCGTTCCTTACCGGGTGTATGGTGTTTTATTGAGGTCAAGAACCGCCCCGACCCGATCGGGGCCATCGCTGCGGTCAGCCGCAACCAGCGGTCCCGTATTGCCAGTGCGGCGGAAATATTTTTACATCAGAAGCAGGCGGTGGGGCCTGCACGTTTTGATGTGATAAGTGTTGTACCCGGGCGTCTGCCACGCCATTTCCGCGATGCCTGGCGCCCCGATGATGCGTGAGTGAAAGGACTGATTGCACTATGGCCATAACTGTCGCCCTGCAGATGGATCCCGTCGATAAAATCAATCCGCGTACAGATTCGACCTATGCCCTTGGGCTTGAGGCGGCATCGCGCGGGGCCAGGCTGCTCTATTATCCGCCCAAAGCGCTGTATTTTCGGGATGGTAAAGTGGGGGCGCGTGTCCGCCCGCTGGAGTTAAAGCCCGATCCGGCGGATTTTTACCGTCTGGGCGAAGCTTTTGAGTATGATCTGGCGGATGCCGATGTGATCCTGCTGCGTCAGGACCCGCCCTTTGACATGACCTACATCACCACCACGCATCTGCTGGAAAAACTGATGCCAAAGGTGTTGGTCAGCAACAATCCGTCCGAAGTACGTAATTGCCCTGAAAAACTGTTTGTCACCGGCTTTGACGGGCTGATGACGCCGACGCTGATCACCGCGGACCGTGACCAGATCCGTGCCTTCCGCGCCGAGTATGGCGATATTATCGTCAAGCCGCTCTACGGTAATGGCGGGGCCGGGGTGTTCCGCGTCAAACCCGATGACGGCAATTTCTCATCACTGCTGGAAACCTTTGCGGCGCTCACCCGCGAGCCGCTGGTGGTGCAGCGCTATATCCCCGCCGTGACCACTGGCGATAAGCGCATCATTCTGGCCGATGGCGAGATTGCGGGCTATTTCCTCAGGGTTTCGGCACCGGGCGAAGCGCGCTCCAATCTGCATATTGGTGGCCATGCCGAAAAATGTGAACTCACCGTACGGGACCGCGAAATCTGCGAACGCATCGGGCCGGAGCTGAAAAAGCGTGGGCTGGTTTTCGCCGGGATTGATGTCATCGGCGACTATCTTACCGAGATCAATATCACTTCGCCCACCGGTATCTGGGAAGCTAAGGCGCTTTGCGGTATCAATGCGGCAAAGATGATCTGGGACGGCATCGAACGACGGCTGTAACCGATTATAAATGCCGAAAAGAAAACGCCCGCCGCAGAATATCTGAAGCGGGCGTTTTGCTATGGCGTGGTCAGACGATTATTGCGTGGTCTGTTCCGACTTCATCTGAAAGCGGCTGCGATAGCGCGCATCCATGGTCGAAACCGGGAAATAGATAAAAACGTCGACCGAATGGAATTGTTTGTCGACCACGGCACCATCACCAATCAAGGCCCCGGCGCGGACATAGCCCTTTAACAGCGGCGGCAGATGGCGCACAGCTTCCTTGGTATCAATGGCGTCTTTCGCCATCAAATTCATGTTGTGATAATGGTCGGGCTGGGCGTGCACGCGGATTTCCGGCGGTGCCAGATGATAATGGTGCAGATAGGACAGCGGCAGGGCGAATTCTTCCGGCGAAGAGCCCGAGAAGGATGCGCAGCCAAACATCAGATCGATCGAGAAGCGGGCGACATAGGTCATCACGCCGCGCCATAACAGCTGCATGGTCGAGGGGCGGCTGCGATATTCTTTCAGCACGCAGGAACGACCCAGTTCCAACAGCTTGGTACCGGCGGGCAGACCAGCCAGCATCGGCTTCAGATCATATTCCGACGAGGTATAGAAACCGCCGACGCGTTTGGCATCGACATCGCGCAACAGCCGGTAACAACCGACCACGGCGGGTTGGCCATCTTCTTCAATGCGGTCGCGGTCCACTACCAGAAGGTGATCGCAGACATCGTCGAAACGGTCAAAATCCCGCTGGGCTTCGCGCTGCTGCGGCGTGGGCAGGGCGGACATTTCATCATAGAAAACGCGATAGCGCAGACGCTGCGCCGCTTCCACTTCCGCATCGGTTTCGGCCAGGCGCACTTCCAGCGCACCGGACGCGGCAAGTACCGGCCAATGTGTCAGGCGGCCTTCCAAAGGCCCGGGTTCATAAATATTGACCATGTCGAAGCGCTCTTTTTGTTGGCGTCATCCCTGGGTTGGGTGCGATGTGCTCTCGCGCCAACCGAAGAAACATTTTAGCCCAGTATCGCAATGAAAACAAATCGTAAGAACTGAAAGGCGATGCCTAGGTGTTTTGTATCGTCCGGTGATGGAGTTTATGTGACAGAAGCATAAACAGGAAAATCGCCGGCAACCCGATTAACCCTGCACAGAGAAAGAAAATGCCGTAGGCGTCCATCAGTCCGTGGCTGGTTTTTAACGTATCGACCATAAGCCCGGAAAGGGTTTTAAGCGATTTGCCCGCCACCGTATAGGCCGAGGCCAAAAGCGCATATTGCGTGGCGGTATAGCCCAGGCTGGTCAGCGACGACATGTAAGACACCAGCACCACACCGGCAAAACTGATGGCAAAACCATCGGCGGTCATGATGGCGGTAAATAATGGCAGGCTCGGTCCCCAATAGGCCATCAGCGAGAATGACGCGATGGAGAAACCCTGTAAAATACCGCCGATAACCAGTGCCCGCATATTTCCCAGCTTTAGCGCGGCAAAACCGCCCGCGGCAATCCCCAGAAAAGATGCAATCAGGCCGATGCTGGCCCGCACTTCGCCCACCAGTGTCTTAGTCAGGCCAAGATCGTGGTAATAGGGGTTGCACATTGGCCCCATAAAAAAGTCGGGTAAGCGATAAAGCGCGATGGCCGACAGCATTAACAGTGCCAGCCAGCCATGGGTCTTGAAAAAGGCAATGAACGGCCCGGCAATGGCATCGCCCAGGCCACGCAGCGTCCACAAGGCTTTTTTTCCGATCAGGGCAGCATTGGCGCTGATGGATTCCGTGGCGCAAAAAGTGGCGATCAGCCCAATCGCCATCAGCGCGCCATACAGAATATAGGCACCGCGCCAGCCAATGCGATCCGCCACGATCAGAATAAGTGCATCGGTGGCCAGCAGCGCCACGCGGTAACCAAAACTGGCCGCCGAGGTCAGCAGGCCTTGTTCGCCTTCGCTGGTGGCGTTCTCAATACGCCAGGCGTCAATCACGATGTCCTGGGTGGCCGAGGCAAAGGCCACCACCAGCGCACATAAGCCAAGGATTGTGTTGCCGTATGTCAGGCCCACCGTCGCCATGGCAACAAGGCCCAGCGCAATGAGTATCTGGCTTAGCGCCATCCAGCCGCGGCGGCGGCCCAGCCGGCCAAACAGCGGGGCCCGGACCCGGTCGATGATCGGCGCCCAGAGGAATTTTAACGAATAGGCCAGCCCGACCCCGGAAATCAGCCCGATGGCGGTCAGTGATGTGCCTTCCTCGCGCAGCCAGTAACCAAAGGTGTTGCCGACCATGAGAAAGGGCAGGCCAGAGGAAAAGCCCAGCACCAGCATTACCAGAACCCGTGGCTGCAGATAGGCGGCAAATCCTGTTTTGGCGACTGGGGCAGGGCTGGCAGGTGTGGGGTTGGTCATGGGTGTGACAGATCCGGGGCTAAATGGGACACACGCGCTTATAGCGGATTGTGACAGCTTGCACGAAATCCTTCGTGGCAGGTGTACGACGGGGCCTTTGGCCGCGGGTGTGGTGTAAAGTTGCCAACAGAATATTATTATTTAAAAACAATGTCTTATTATAATGTATCGCAAAATCATATTCGGTTGTCACAAAAACTTTGCAGAACTGTGTTGGACGTTGCACGAAAAGCCGGTCGATAGAGGCCAGCGCTTTTAGCGGTCATTTCAGGAAATGGCCGTGCGCCGCGGCCGGGGATGCACCCCTCCGACCTTTCGGTGATGGTCTTGGGTTAGGGCCAGAATATTACGGCGGGATGCGGGCGTTGGACGAGACAGGTTTATAGTGACCGATATTACCAGCAGCGATATGAAGCCTCACGAGATCAAGGCGTTGGCCGTCCACCGGGGCGGAACCCGGGACCTGCAATTCCATGGCATGACGCTGATCGCTGCCATTGCGGTGCTGTGTATTTTTGCCGGGGTGATGGCCGCCCTTACCATGGGGGCGTGGCCTGCCATCAAGGCGTTTGGGTTTGACTTCCTGTCGACCCAGGTCTGGAATCCGGTCACTGATACCTATGGCGCGCTGGCCCCGATCTACGGCACGCTGGTTTCGTCGCTGATTGCCATGCTGGTTGCGGTGCCGATTGGCATCGGCATTGCCATATTCCTGACCGAAATTTGCCCGCGCAAGATGCGTCGGCCCATCGGCATCGCCATCGAGCTGTTGGCAGGCATTCCCTCGATCATCTACGGCATCTGGGGCCTGTTTATCTTTGCGCCATTTTTTCAGGAAACCCTGCAGCCCAAACTGATCAGCCTGTTCGAGAATGTTCCGGTACTGCAACAGCTGTTCGAAGGCCCCCCCTATGGCATCGGCATGTTCACCGCAGCGCTGATCCTGTCGATCATGATTTTGCCCTTCATTGCGTCGGTAACACGCGACGTGTTTG
>JBAVPS010000263.1:0-9773 GCA_049693315.1 Rhizomicrobium sp.
ACCAAGGGCAATGTGGTTGACCCGCTGGAACTGGTCGATGCCTATGGTGCCGATGCGCTGCGCTTTACGCTGGCCCTCGCTGCGGGCCTCGGCAAGGACATGCGCATTGGGCCGAGCCGCGTGGAAGTGAACCGTAACTTTGCCACCAAGCTGTGGAACGCCACCCGCTTCTGCGAAATGAATGGTTGCGCCACGGTGGCGGCGTTTGATCCGTCTGCGGTAAAACAGCCGGTCAACAAGTGGATCGTTGCGGAAACCGCTGCCGTTGCGGCTGACGTGACCAAAGCGCTGGAAGGGCTGCATTTCAATGATGCGGCGGGTTCCGCTTATCACTTTGTCTGGGATGTGTTCTGCGACTGGTATCTGGAATTTGCCAAGCCGCTGTTCCAGGGCAGCGATGAAGCCGCCAAGGCCGAAACCCGCGCCACCACGGCGTGGGTGCGCGATCAGATCCTCAAATTGCTGCATCCCTTCATGCCCTACATCACCGAGGAGTTGTGGGCGCGCACCGAAGTGCCGGATGCACCGCGCGGCAGCCTGCTGATCGAAGCGGCATGGCCCGATCTGTCCGCCCTGCCCGCAGGGGCCGACGCCACCGCCGAAATGCGCTGGGTGATCGACCTGATCGCGGGGGTGCGCTCGGTGCGGGCGGAAATGAATGTACCCGCCGCAGCCAAAATCGATCTGGTGCTGGTTGGGGCCTCGGCGGAAACCGTCGCGCGGCTTGAAAGCCACAAGAGCCTGATCCTGACGCTGGCCCGTCTGGCCACCGCCGGCGCGGCGGAAGCGGTGCCCGCGGCATCTGCCCAGTTCGTGATTGGTGAGGCCACAGTGGCCCTGCCGCTGGAAGGCGTCATCGACATCGCCAAAGAAAAAGTGCGGCTGGAAAAGGACCTTAAAAAAGCCGCTGACGAAATCGCCCGCTTTGAGGCCAAGCTCAACAATCCGCAGTTCGTCGCCAAAGCGCCGGAAGATGTACTGACCGAACAGCGTGAAAAACTGGCCGAGGCGCAGGACTTAAAGAAACGCCTTGCCGAAGCCATCACCCGGCTGGGCTGAACCCGCTTCATCCGCATACGAAAAAGGCCGGTCATCTGACCGGCCTTTTCTTTTTCACACAGACCTCGTATCTTAAGCCTTTTCGAACGCGGCACTGATAATCAGCTTCACGTCATCACCGACGGCAGGGATGTAAGGCATGACGCCAAATTCGCTGCGCTTAATGGTACCGGAAACCTCGAAACCAACCGTGTAATGCTTGTCGACCACATTGATGCCCGAGGCATTGAATTTGGCCTTCAGGGTGACCGGCTTGGTCACGCCACGGAAGGTCAGATTACCCGTCACATCGGCGGTATCTTTACCGGTGTGCACGACCTTGGTCGAAACAAAATGAATCTGCGGGAACTTTTCAGCGGCGAACCAGTCGGCGCTTTTCAGCTCGCCATCCAGCTTGGCATTACTGGTCGAAACCGAACCGGTATCGATGGTGACATCCAGCTTGGGCGCCTTATCATCCAGATCAAGCGTGCCGGTAGTTTTGGTAAACTCGCCATACCAGGTGGTGAAGCCCAGATGGTTCACCGCAAACAGCACACGGGTGTGCGAGGGTTCCACCGTATAGGCACCACGGGTGACCTTGGCCGGATCGGTATTGATACCATCGGCACTGGCAGGGGCTGCAACCATAAGCCCAAAGGCCAGCGCAGCAAAAAGCGTATTGCGTAACATGTGTTTCTTCCTTTTTTGATAGCTGTAGCAAACGGACTCATGTGCAGATAAAGCCCCCCCCCCGCACCAACCACGCGGCGCGGGGGGAATTTTTTTAAAATCAGAACGGCGCGTCGATATCGACAACGTCGATCAGCTTGTGATTGACAAACTCTTTTAAGCCCAGGCCGAGCAACTCGCGGCCATAGCCCGAACGGCGCACACCACCAAAGGGCAGGTCCGCTTTGACCATGGTGGGGTGATTGACGAACACCATACCGGTCGAAATCTGTGCCGCCACTTCCGCACCATGTTTCGGATTGGTGGTGAAGACCGAACCGCCCAGACCAAAGGGGGAGTCATTGGCGATGTGAATCGCATCGGCCTCGTCCCTGGCTTTGAGGATCATCGAGACCGGGCCGAAAAACTCCCAATAATAGGCGGGATTATCCGGTGTGACATTGGTCAGAATGGTCGGCTGGACAAAGGCCCCCTTGGTGGGAACCCTGGGGCCAACATCGGTCGCGGTGGCACCATGCTTCACAGCCTCGGCGATCTTTTGTTTTACTTCATCTGCCGCACTCTGCGACGACAAAGGGGCCAGCGTGGTGGCCGGGTCCATCGGATCGCCCGCCTTCAATGCGGACACACCGGCGGTATACATGGTGAGAAACTCATCATAGATCTTGTCGGCGATAATCATCCGCTTGGACGAAACGCAGACCTGACCGCCGTTCCAGTGACGACCGAACACTGCCCAGCCCACGGTCTTATCGAGATCGGCATCGGCGAGCACGACAAAGGCATCTGCCCCGCCCAGCTCCAGCGTCGACTTCTTCAGGGCCTTACCAGCGATAGAAGCAACTTCGGCCCCCGCGCCTTCCGAACCGGTCAGCGCCACACCCTGCACGCGCGGATCGTTCAGGATCAGTGAAATCTGCTTACGGGTGGCATAGAGGTTTTTGAAGCCGCCTTCAGGCAGACCGGCCTGCAACATCAGCTTCTCGAAAATCGCCGCCGACTGCGGAACATTCGAAGCATGTTTGAGCAGCATGGTGTTACCTGCTGACAGCTGCGGGGCAATGATGCGGGCGATCTGATAATAGGGGAAGTTCCACGGCTCGATCGCCAGCAGTACGCCAAGCGGTTCGTGCACCAGAATGGCTTCACCCTCGGCCGGATCGGCAACCGGCAGCTTTTCCGGGGCGAGCAGCTTTTCAGCATGATCGGCATAATATTCAAAGATTGCCGCCGACAATTCGACTTCAGCCTCGGCCTCGCCAACAATCTTACCCATTTCGAGGGTCAGCAGTTTGGCATAGTTACGCTTGTCGGCACGCAACAATTCCGCCGCCTTGCGCATGACCTTAGCCCGCTCGGCAAAAGGCACTTTCCTCCATTGCAGGAAGGTTGCATGAGCCTTTTCGATCGCGGCAGTCACTTCGGCATCGGTGGCGTCGGTGAAAGTCTTGACCACTTCGCCCGTATACGGATTGGTTGTTGCATAAGCCATAATCTGGTTCCTTGAGGTTACATTTCCCCGGGCTCCCCCAGTCAGACCGTCATTCCGGGGGAAGACGGACACGAAAACGACTGCGGCACAGCGCCGATGCCGGATCGTTGAATGGAGCAGCGAACACGAGACTAGTTATGAGATAGTCACCGTACGGCGCGGTACCAGGCCACCGTTCTGCATTAAACTTATCGATACCACGCATGAATGCAGCCACCCTTGTTTAATGGGCAATAAACACAGCCGCGCATCGACAGAGAAAAAGGGGTACAGGGCGCGACCCGCCCGGCCCCCTTGAGCCGGGCGGATGCTGTGATTAGCCGTGCAGTTTGGTGGCAACTTCCGCCACGCGCTTACCCTGATAACGGGCACCATCCAGCTCAGTCGCGCAAGGCTGGCGCGAACCGTCACCCGCCGCAATGGTGGTGGCACCATAAGGCGAGCCGCCGACAACTTCGTCGAGTTTAAGCTGACCGGCAAAACCATAGTCGAGGCCGACGATAACCAGACCAAAATGTAAAAGGTTGGTGATGAGCGAGAACAGCGTGGTTTCCTGGCCGCCATGCTGCGAAGCGGTCGAAACAAACGCGCCGCCGACCTTACCGTTCAGCGCACCCTTGGCCCACAGCCCGCCAGCGGCATCAAAGAACGCCGCCATCTGTGACGACAAGCGGCCAAAACGCGTGCCACTGCCGATGATGATAGCATCATAATTCACCAGATCCTGCACGGTTGCGACCGGGGCTTTCTGATCCAGCTTGAAATGGGCCGCCTTGGCGATTTCTTCCGGCACGGTTTCCGGCACGCGCTTGACATCGACGGTGGCACCGGCGCTGCGGGCACCTTCGGCCACAGCCTCGGCCATCGTTTCAATATGACCATAAGTCGAATAATACAGAACCAGAACTTTCGCCATTTTTAAGTCTCCAGAGTGTGTGATGGATGGAAAATGTGGGGCGGGTTTAAGCCGCCTCATCTGAGATACGACGGACCTTTTCTATAGGTTCGGCAATAACGGGGACCGGATCGAGCCCGGCAACGATAACGCCGATCTGCATCAGATTATCGACAACCGTGGCAAGCGAGAGACCGCTGTTGCCGTAGCGGTTTGTCCATTTGTGATCGGCCTGCGCTATCAGATAGCGCACGGTGACGTCTGTCTTTGCACTGGCCTTGCATACGCGTTCAGAAACCGCGTGATGCACTTTGCCAACCTGCTTGACCGCCGAGGTCAGGTGAAAAATCCGATCCATTTTTATCGCCCCTCTCTGCACGTTACGCGGTCACAACGAGCACCAGCTCGCTGTCGGTCTCGGCCAGAATTTCGAGTGTTTTTTCGTCGGCAATCGCCACCCCGTCGCGGGCGCTGGCGCGCACGCCGTTCACGGTGATGCTGCCCGAAGCGGCCACCAGATAACCATGACGAATGTCGTCAAAGGCATATTTTATCGTCTGTCCCGCGGGCACAAAGGCGCCCAGCACACGGGCTTCGGCCCGGATCGGCAAGGCACCGTCTTCGCCAAAACCACTGGCCAGTACGGCAAAGGCACCGGCCCGGTCCGCCTTGGGAAACGGCTTGGTGCCCCAGCATGGCTCGCCACCGGTGCGGGTGGGCTGTATCCAGATCTGGAACAAAGTGGTGGTTTCGGCTTCCCGGTTATATTCGGAATGGCGAATGCCGCTGCCAGCGCTCATCACCTGCACATCGCCCGCAGCGGTGCGGCCGGTATTACCCAGGCTATCCTGATGCGTGATGGCACCGGTGCGGATATAGGTGACGATTTCCATATCGCGGTGCGGGTGGGGGGCAAAACCGCTGTCGGGGGCGATTTCGTCATCGTTCCAGACCCGCAAAGCGCCCCAACTCATCCGCATCGGGTCATAATAGCCCGCAAACGAGAAATGGTGCCGCGCGTCGAGCCAGCCATGGTTGGCATGGCCAAGTTTGCTGAAGGGTCTGTGCTCGATCATCCTCATCCATTTCCGGGCGACAAGTGTCGTCCTTTCTTGAGTAAATAGATAAGGTTTCCATATTGAATATAAAATAGAAACATGAGAAACTCATTGTTTCTGAAAGCGCGCTAATGTCCCTCCCCGATCTTGAAGCCATGGCCCTGTTTGCCAAAGTGGTCGAACAACGCTCGTTCACCGGGGCGGCGACCGATCTGAACCTGTCCAAAGCGACGGTATCAAAGGCAATCGACCGGCTGGAAAAACGGCTGGGGGCCCGGCTGTTCCACCGCACCACCCGCAGCCTGACCCTGACCGCCACCGGGCAGATTCTGGCAGAGAAAGCCGCCGCCATCCTGAATGCCGGCGAGGAAGCCGAAGATATTGTGCTGTCGCAATCGGCCGCCCCGCGCGGGCGGATACGCCTGACGGTGCCGATGTCATTCGGCCTGCGCCATGTCAGCCCGCTGATCCCGGATTTTCTGGCGGCCTATCCAGAGGTGCGCATCGAGATTGATTTCAGTGATGCCCCGGTTGATCTGGTCAAACAGGGCTTTGACGCTGCGCTACGCATTGCGGCACTGCCGGATTCCTCGCTGATGGCGCGGCGGATCTGCGGGGTAAAAACCTATGTCTTAGCGTCGCCCGACGCTATCGCCCGCTTTGGCGCACCGGGCCATCCGCTGGCCCTGGCTGGCAAACCCTGCCTTTGCTACACCCACGACATGACGGTGCTGCCCTGGCCGTTCCGCCGCGGGGCCGAGGCCGCCACTATCCGCCCGGATGGGCCGCTGCACGTCAATAATGGCGAAGCGGTGCTGGCGGGTCTGATCGCCGGTCAGGGCTTTGGTATGCTGCCGGATTTTCTGGCCGACGATGCCATTGTCGCTGGTAAGCTGGTCGTGGTGCTGCCCGACTGGTCGCTGCCCGCCAGTGCGCTGCACTTCGTTACCCCGCCGGGCAACCCACGACCCAAACGCGTCGAATTGCTGGGGCAGTTTTTTGTCGAACGATTGCGGCGCAAACGCTGACGCTTCAGCGCCGGGCCAGATGCGACCCGGCATTGCGCGGCAAGGTGAGGGAATCCCACACCGCCGCCACCATCACCACCGCCACCAGCGCGAAGGCGATGCGGAACGACATTTCCTCGCCACTCGACACCGCGCGGCCGATACGCCAGCAGATCGCCCCCAGCGCCACCCCCAGACCGGTACCAAGCTGGTTGGCCACCGAAGTCAGCGTGTTGGCGGCGTTCATTTCCGACTGGGGCACGTCTATGTAAGCCAGCGTGTTGTAGGCGGTGTACTGCATTGAACGCGACATGCCGCCAATGAACAGCACCGCCGCCATCAGCATCACCGGCAGACCGGGGGCAAACAGCGCGCAGGCACCAATGCTGACGGCATTGATCAGGCCATTGAAGATCAGCACATTGCGAAAGCCGAAGCGGCGCAGCACATAGGTGGTACCCGGCTTCATCACCAGATTACCGATAAAGATCGCCATCATCATCATGCCCGCATCAAACGAGCTGAAGCCGAAAGCGAGCTGAAACATCAGCGGCAGCAATAACGGCACCGCGCTTAAGGACAGCTTGAACAGCGAACCGCCCCACACCGTCACGGCAAAGGTTTGGGTTCGCAGCGCCTTAAGGCCAATCAGCGGATAGGGGCAGCGCAGCAAATGGCGCACCGCCACGATACCAAGCCCGAAACCGACCACGGCGCACAGGCCGACATACAGCCAGTTGATATTGGCGCGCCCCAACAATTCGGCTGCTGCCAGCAGCGTAAACAGCGAGACACCGGTCAGCACAAAACCCACGCTGTCAAAGGGCCGTGGCGCACCGGTGACATTGGGAATTTTCCACCACGCCAGCGCAATGGCAATGATGCCAAGCGGAACGTTGAGATAAAAAATCCAGCGCCAATCCGCATGATCGGCAATCAAGCCACCCAGCGGCGGCCCCAGCGCCAGCGCAATCAGTGCAGGCCAGGTCAGAAAGGCGATGGCCTCGAACAGCTTTTCTTTGGGCGTGACGCGTAAGACCACCAGACGGCCCACCGGCACCATCATCGCCCCACCGATGCCCTGCAAAACACGTAAAGCCACGAAGGCCGTCAGCGACCCCGCCGTGCCGCATAACAGCGAAGCAATGGTGAAAATCGCAATCGCCGCTGTAAACACCCGTTTGGCACCGAAGCGATCGGCGATCCAGCCGCTGATCGGAATAAAGACCCCGAGTGTCAGCATATAGGCGCTGATACCGATGCTGAGATCGACCGGATGCACGGCAAAATCACGTGCCATGTCGGGCAGCACCGGCGCAATCACCGTACCATCAAGATTTTCCATGAAGCCGGTGCCCGCTACAATCAGCGCGACGATGGCATTCAGCCCAGTGGCGGGGGCGGCGACTTTAGCGGGGGTATCCGTCTGATGGTTCGGCACTGCACATTACCTGAATTTTATCTGTGTAAAGACAAAGACTCCGTACCATCCCCCAGATCTGGCACGAAGATATGCCATGCCCGACAAGCGTGGCGAAAAAAAGCCAAAATAGCGTGAACGAGACGAAATCCCGTGTCAGCTGAGCCCCCAATGCCCGGCAATCCGTGGCAGACTGGTCTCGATCCAGTCGGCCAGAATACGAACCTTTTCCGCCGCCTCGCCCCCCATATCGGTCAGGCGGTATTCGACATGGGGTGGCACCTGCTGGAAGTCATGGCGCAGCACGAAGCCGTCCTTTTCAAGATTTTGCAGGGTCTGGGCCAGCATCCGTTCCGAAATGCCACCAATCTGACGGCGCAGCGCGCTGAAGCGCTGCGGCCCCTTTTCCAGAATAAGCAGCACCAGCACGCCCCAGCGGCTGGTCAGGTGGCTTAAGACCTGACGCGAGGGGCAGGCCGCCGCCATCAGATCGCCCCGTCCTATTCTGGCCGACAGTGTGCCATCATGACCCATATCAGACATTCTAACACTTACCTTTTTGTGCGTACTTACGAAAAGTAAGTTATAGCGTTATATAGTGATGGTCAACCAATACGGAGTTCCCCAGATCATGACGATTGCCGTTACCGGTGCCACCGGCCAGTTGGGCCAGCTTGTCATTACCGAGCTGAAAAAACGCGTCCCCGCCCACGACATCATCGCGCTGGTGCGCAATCCGGCCAAAGCCGCCGCGCTGGGCGTTGCCGCCCGTGAGGCCGATTACAATCGCCCCGAAACGCTGCAAAGCGCGCTTCCCGGTGCCGACAAACTGCTACTGATCTCGTCGAGCGAGGTGGGCAAGCGCGGCCCCCAGCACCAGGCTGTCATCGATGCGGCAAAGGCCGCCGGTGTGGGCTTCATCGCCTATACCAGCCTGCTGCATGCCGACACCTCGCCACTGGGACTGGGCGTTGAACACCGCACCACCGAAGCCGCACTGAAGGCTTCCGGCATCGCCCATGCCCTTTTGCGCAACGGCTGGTACAGCGAGAATTATGCCGCCTCGGTTCCCGGCGCACTGGCATCGGGTGCTTTTATCGGCAGTGCCGGTGACGGCAAAATTGCCTCGGCCGCGCGGGCCGATTATGCCGCCGCAGCTGCAGCCGTCCTCACCGCCCCCGATGCAGCGGGCAAGGTCTATGAACTGGCCGGTGACGCTGCCTATACGCTGGCGGAATTTGCCGCCGAAATCGCCCGCCAGAGCGGCAAGGCCATTCCCTATCACAACCTGACCGAAGCGGATTTTGCCGCAACCCTGATCAGGATCGGTCTGCCGGAAGGTCTGGCCAAAATGCTGGCCGATTCCGATGCCGGGGCCGCCAAGGGCGCACTGTTCGATGACAGCCACACCTTGTCGAAACTGATCAGTCGGGCGACCACACCGGTTGCAGACGTGATCGCCGCCGCGCTGCGGTAACACCCCAGACGGCAAGCTGCCTTTTAGGGTGGCTTGCCGCTTTGGCGTCCTAGTTTGGGCGGCGCATCAGATGCGCGCCGGTATTGCCTGGTAATTTAAACGAATCCCACAGCGCGGCCAGCATCACCACAGTCACCACAACAAACGCGATACGGAACGACATTTCTTCATTATGCGACAGTGCCAGCCCGATACGCCACGCGATTGCCCCCAGCGCCACCCCCATACCGGAAGAAAGCTGCATCGACACAGCAGCCAGCGTGTTGGCGGCATTCATGTTCGCCTTTGGCACATCAAGATAGGCCAGCGTGTTGTAGGCAGTAAACTGCAGTGTGCGTGACAGACCTCCGGCAAACAACAGGGTGACCATCAGCAGCATCGGCAGACCCGGGTCGAAGAAGGCGCACACCGCAATGCTTACCGCGTTGAGCACCCCATTGACGATCAGGACTTTACGGAAACCATAGCGGCGAATGACAAAGGTGATCGCCGGTTTCATCGCCACATACCCGGCAAACACTGCCATCATCATCAAGCCAGAGGCAAACGCGCTGTAGCCAAACGCCATCTGAAACATCAGTGGCAGCAGAAACGGCACCGCGCCCAGACTGAGGCGGAACAGCGAACCACCTTGCACAGAGATCGAGAACGTCTGTACCCGCATCATACCGAGGTCGATCAGCGGATAGGCAC
>JBAVPS010000264.1:0-3415 GCA_049693315.1 Rhizomicrobium sp.
ACGCCCCACCGTCGATGGGCATACCGGGCGCGATAGCAAACGCGCGGGGATTTTCGAGCCAACGCGGATCATAGCTGAAGGTCGAGAACTGACGCGGCCCGACCACAGAAAATCGAAGCAGACCAACCGGCGTCAGACTTTCACCAAGGGCCACATGTGCGCGCATATCCGCCATCAGAAGGCCGCCCCATCCGGATCAATGACATCCGTTTTGCCCGACGGCTTAGAGGCCTCAACTTTGGCTTTTTGGCGACGCTGCACGGACGCAAAGCTGCGCCCGCGCTTCGGCTGACGCTCCTCTGTGAGAGCCAGCCCCAGATCATCTTTGCGAATATCAAAAAGGTCGGCCAGTTGATCGACCAGCCCCAGCGCGACCAGAACATCAGCCAGCGTGCCGATGCCGACGCCAGGATCACCACGCTCCAACCGCGCGATAGAGCTGGGTGACGTTCCCGCCCGCACGGCCAGATCGGCCACAGCAATACCCCGCCGCAGACGCGCACTGCGGATATTCTGACCAAGCCCTTCAAGGGCGGATTTCGACTTTGGCGACGTCATTTTAGTACATCAGATATGATTTTATAATTTTAGCAACAAGTCATATATGACCTTTTACCTGAAACGTCAAGGAACAACACCTCAACATTGCAAACGGTATTCTTGTAACTTTCGCGCCATCTGAGCACCTTGTGTTTCATAGTACAATAAACTATAGTTCTTTGCACTACGGAGGCGCTGTGAGAATATTCAAATCTAAAGGCGTTGTTCGATTTGCTCGTCAGGAAAAAATTACAGACACGAGCTTGCAGGACGCCATATCACGCGCAGAAAGAGGTTTGATTGATGCCGACTTAGGCGGTGGGGTCATCAAACAAAGAGTTGCACGCCCGGGACAGGGCCGATCCGGCGGCTACCGCATGATTGTGGCTTACCGAGTGAAGAACCGGGCAGTCTTTCTGTTCGGTTTTGCTAAAAACGAGCGAACCAATATTTCGTCTGACGAATTGCAGACGCTCCAAACTATCGGGGCAAAATGGTTGGCAGCCTCGCCCAAGGTGATCAACCAAGCCATTGAAGATGGTGTGTTACAGGAGGTTTTAGTCGATGAAGAATAAAGCAAGCCGGTTGACGGCTGAAATTCTGGAAATGGCGGAAGACCAGCACCGATTGGGAGTGATGGATGACGCAACTTTCAAAAAAATCACCTTGCGCCACATTGCACAGAATGAAATCCCGACTGCGAAACCAGTAACAGCAGAGGATATTCGTAAAATCCGCGAAAAAGCACGGATGAGCCAAGCGGTTTTTGCTCGCCACCTCAACGTGACAACGGGCTATGTCTCCCAGCTGGAACGAGGCACAAAGCTCCCAACCGGCGCCGCCCTAGCCCTTCTGAACGTCATTCGCCGTAAAGGTATTGATGCGGTCCTTTAATAAGCCTTCAACCGCTTTAATCTGCGAGCCCGGAGCGCCTGACAGAGCCTCCCATACAAGGCATTTTGAATGCTAGAGAGAGGGGGTATTTCAGCCCAGTTTAGAATCCCTCTCAGAATAACGTGGTAATTTCTGTGGGATAACTTTTCATACCTACTATTAACAACCTGTTTTAAAATAATAATTTGAAATATTATTGCGGACTCCGGCTCCGCCATTTTTTCCTAACACATGGACGGACGGGCTGCTGGCATAGCAGGTGCCGGATAAGTCGCGCGCAGGACGGCGCGGGAAATCCTTATCCAAACAATTCGGCTGACGCTTATCCAATCTGCGCCCGAGGGGTTTGAGCTGCTGCCGGTTTTGAAGACACCGATTTAGGTGTTTTTATGGAACCGGAGGCAGATCATGGAACGACGGAAGTATACGCGAGAGTTCAAACTTGAGGCGGTGAAGCTGATCAAGGAGCGCGGCGTTGGCTACGCGCAAGCATCCCAAGATTTGGGTGTGCACCAGACGGTGCTGCGCAAATGGGTCAAGGATTTTGCGGGTGATCCGCAGCAGGCCTTTCCCGGCCATGGGCAGCAGAAGCCCGAACAGGCCGAGATCGCGCGGCTCAAGCGCGAAGTGGCGAGGCTCAAAGCGGAGCGCGACATCCTAAATTGGAGCCGGATATGAAATCGATCCGGTGGATCGATTTCCCGGCGTAACGCCGCGGCCTACTTCGCGAAGGAGAGCATGTGATGTTCGCCTTCATCGCGAAGCACCGAGCCATCTGGCCGGCGGCATGGTTGTGTGGGGCGCTCGGTGTCTCACGCGGTGGCTTCTACGCCTGGCTGGCACGACCGCGCAGCCAGCGCAGCCGCAGCGACGAGGAACTGACGGCCAAGGTACGGGCAAGCTTTCTAGCGAGCGACAGAACCTATGGCGCCCGGCGGGTTTGGCACGACATGATCGAGGAAGATGTGCCGTGCGGGCTGCATCGGATCGAACGGTTGATGCGTCAAGAGGCTTTGAAAGCAAGGCCCAGAAGGCGGCGTCTGCCGTCCGACACCGGCGAACGCTCCACCAATGCGATCTCGCCGAATGTGCTGGACCGGGCCTTCGAGGCCCCTTCGGCGAACCGCAAATGGGTGGCGGACTTCACCTACATCTGGACGGCGGAGGGCTGGCTCTATGTGGCGGCGGTTGTGGACCTGTTCTCCCGGCGCGTGGTCGGCTGGTCGATGAGCGCGGCGATGACCGCCCAGTTCGTCACCGACGCGCTGATGATGGCGATCTGGCGCAGGGGCAAACCCAAGGCGCTTTTGCACCACTCGGATCGGGGCAGCCTGTACACCAGCGAGCAGTTCCAGCGGCTGATGGCGGACCAGGGCATCACCTGTTCGATGAGCCGGTCAGGCAATTGCTGGGACAATGCGGCGATGGAGAGCTTCTTCTCCTCGCTGAAAACCGAGCGCACGGCGCGTAAAATGTATCGCACGCGCAACGAAGCCAAAGCCGATGTGTTCGATTACATTGAGTGCTTCTACAATTCGAGGCGGCGGCACTCGACCATCGGTTATATGAGCCCGATGGACTTCGAGGCGAAGGCAGGATTAGCTTAAGCGGGTGTCAACCGAACCGGCAGCAGCTCACATGCATCACAAATTTCCATCACAAGCCACCATCACCTTATGGTAGAATACGCAACAATCCATCGAAATATCGCGCCGGACAGTGGTGAGGAAATGATGCGGAAAATGACGCTGTTTCTGGGGGCAATTGCGTTGACGCTTCCGCCAGCCGTCGCCGGACAAGATTTTACCTGCCCCCAAAACATAACCATTACCGAAACCGCGCAAAGCGTTCCGAAGGACTGGCATGTCGTTCACGATGCAAATCCGGTTCGCTTATTTACAGTCGCCATGTCTTACGAAGACGGTTTTTTATCCGAGACGACTTTGATAAGAAACTGTCCAACGGCAGGACGGAGTATACG
>JBAVPS010000265.1:0-5664 GCA_049693315.1 Rhizomicrobium sp.
GGATGCCTCCGGCGGTACGGCGTGCGGGCCATACCGCCGGAGGTTCCGGCTCACAGCGTGAGGGGGAACGCCGGAGCCGAACGGAAACAGGAAAAGAAGCGAGCCACCCTCAATCCATGCGTCTGACTTTGTCGCAAATGTTGCCAGAAGCGGCTTTAGAGGACATAAAATCGTCAAGCCACACGTTGAGAAATGCGAGACGCTTCTGCCGACTTGCTGTAAACGTGCGGTACAGCCTTGCGATGGAAAGGCATTGGAATACCCAACGGCCGACCATCGCCAGACGGTGGGGAGCACGTTTGTAAATGGCGAAAAAGCCAATGGTCAGCGTGGTAAAAAGTTTTGAACCGCAGATGCCTGCGACCACGGATATCTGGAGCTTTTGCTTCTCAAGCCAGACAAGCGAACTCCGAAGCAGCCCTGCCCGTCTGGGCATACGTTTGAGAAACCTACACTCCCAGGCGGTCCCGGCATGATCCCCTGTTGGCGCACCGGTTCGTTCCGCATTACTCATGCTGCGGCTCCTGTTGAGGATGGCGGAAATGAGGTTGGATTCTCAGCTGTCATACCGAACAGCCGAAGAGCCGCATTGATGTCAGCTTCCGAGGCAACCGAAAGCTTGCCAATTTTCAGACCGGAATCCCGAAACAGTCGCAAGGAAAGCTCAAACGCGGGCTCTCTGTGGCCATTTGCAATCTGGCTTGCGTATGAGCGGCTTACACCGATCTGGATCAACGCCGCGTATGTCTCTTCAGTGGTCATACAAAGAAGTTTGCATAAAGCAAACTATCTTGCAAGCACATTGTTTGCAATTTGTATAACGACATATGTTTGCAAAACGCAAACAATCACCCCATGAACATACAAGTAGGCATCAATAACATGCCGCAAAATTATCTTCGCGAATGGCGAAAACATAAGGGGATGACGCAAGAAACCCTTGCGACCGAAGCTGGCACAACAAAAAGCATGATTAGCCTTTATGAGAATGGCAACCGTGCAATTAGCTTCAGATTAGCAAGCACATTTGCAGGCATTCTAGATACAACTGCAGCAGCCATAATGGGCTACGCACCAGACAGCTGGGAAGCCAACATCTCCAAAATATTGCAGCAGATTCCAGAAGACCGGCGCCGGCAATTCCTTGATGTCGCTAAGACCTTCACCTCAAAATAATAATTTCATTCAGACACTTACAAGTGAGCTCACCCATTTCGTGGAAGCCTCACACGAGAAACTGTATTAATTCTAATCTCAACAAAAAGTGAGCAGACTGCTCTGTTGCGGGATTACAGCCACTGCAATGTTTGCTATTTGAAAACTTCTCCTTGACGGTACTGTTTGCTTTATGCAAACTAAATCGTGCCACTGTATCAGTGGTTGAACCTCCGCTGAACAAGGAGAGAGTATGCCGATAGTTTTAACACCTACGCACTGCGCAAATGGCGTAACCAGTTGCCTGACCGCACGAGACGTATTCGACACCGCAGGGCTGATCGTCTTCCTCGTTGCGGCATGGCATTTGACCGATATTGTCGGGGCGCTGCTCGCATGAAACCAACACTGAATGATAAAGACGCCCCTATGCGCATACACTCGCCCTTGCCGCGCTTTGCTTTGCGCGAAATGGAAGCTGCGGCCGCGTTCGGAGTAAGCCCTGGCACCTTCCGCATTCTCGTTTCAGAAGGGAAAATGCCACGCCCGACATACATAAGCCCCCGCATTCCATTATGGGATATGACGGATTTACAGGCTGCATGGCTGACCTTGAAGGAACGTGGCGGAATACTTCAAAACAACCCGTGGGACGAATAGGACTACCTGCATGAAATGCGACATTCCCTATGTGCATTCATACCGGGACCGCCATGGAAAACTCAGGCACTATTTCCGCCGCAAAGGCATAAATATCGCATTACCCGGCATACCAGGATCGTTTGAATTTACCACCGCACTGACCGCCGCCATGGAGCGCGCGAAGGAAACACCTACCATTGGTAAAGCTCCCGCCAGGGGATCGCTCAAGGCCGCCTGCGAAGCGTATTATGCCTCTGCCGAGTACACCAACCTCGCTAAAACAACGCAACGCGAGATGCGCTATTGTCTTGAAGCGATATGCCGTTCACCGAACAAAGACGGCAGTCAGCGCGGCGATAACCCGATAGTGTTACTTGAGCGCAAGCACATTCTGTCCTGGCGCGACAAGCTGAAGGATAAGCCGGGTGCCGCCAACAAAATGGTCCGTACTATCCGTGTGCTGCTGTCGTTTGCAGCTGACCGGAGCCTGATCGACGAGAACCCCGCCCTTGGCATTAAGATGCTGAAGGTTGGCTGGTATCGTGACTGGACGGATGAAGAGTTGGAGCAATTTGAAGCGCATTGGCCGCTCGGGACCACCGAGCGCACCGGATACGCCCTGGCGCTTTACACGGCACAGCGGCGTGCAGACGTGGCGCAAATGAAATGGGCGGATATTGCCGGAAACACCATCCGGGTGCGTCAGCAAAAAACCGGAACGACGATCGCGGTCCCCATTCACCCGACATTGGCCGAGGCCCTGACAGTCACCCCACATCGTGCCGATACCATTTTGGCTGGAGCCACGGGCAATCCGCTCAACGTCATCTATTTTGGGAAGATCATGGCCAATGCGATCGAGGCGGCGGGCCTACCACAAGAGTGTGTGTTGCACGGCCTGCGAAAAACGGCGGCCAGAATCATTGCCGAAACCGGCGGAAAAGTCGGCTCGCTCACTGGACATCTGTCCGGACAGATGGAGCGCGAATACAGCCGCCGCGCAGATCAGAAGATGAACGCAGAATCCGCCGTGCTGAACTGGAGCCGAAGGCCCAAGCCGTAAAAGAAACGGCTGATGAGGCGAGAACAAAACAAGAAACTGGCTAACTCACTTCGTTAAAGTGGCTAACCTCAAAATCTTATCTGCTAAGTCTTTGAAAGTGTTGGTGCGCCCTAGGAGAGTTGAACTCCTCTTGCAAGATTGAAAATCTTGAGTCCTAACCGATAGACGAAGGGCGCTTACCGGTCCCGGGCAAGTTCGTTGCCGATTGGGAAGCCGGGCTATAAGGGGCTGGAACAGGAATGGCAAGAGGGTAAAAGCATTTTTTGTGAAATATCTGCCGTGGCTTACGTGAAGGTTAAGCAAAAGCCTGCGCAGGGGCCGCATCTTCCAGTAAAAGCTGAACTGTGACGCGCCCATTCCATTCGTTTAACGATAACCGGCCCACCGCGTGGATGGTCGCGCCGCGCGATTCCATCAGCTTTCGTCCCAATTCGGTATCGGCGATACGGAAGGCAATGGCGTCGATTCGGCTGCCGTCGCCCCCGGCCAGCCTGAGGCGGACATGATCCTTGCCCACCACATCGGCAAAACTCACCCGCATTTCGGGTAATGCCACCATAGGTTCCGGGGCCTCGGCACCAAAGGGGCCAATTTTGGCAATCTCGCTGATGAGGGCGGGGGTTGCCGCCGGGGCCGATACCAGCGCCTCGACCGTCACGGCGTCCACCTCGGTTTCCAGCCCCCCCTCGGCAAAGCCCGCCAGCAGGAAAGCCCGTAGCGGCTCAACCTGATCCGGCTCGAGCGAGAATCCCGCGGCCATGGCATGGCCGCCACCGGCGGTGATCACGCCCGCCAGTTGCGCGGCACGGATCAGCGCCCCGATGTTAACCCCATGGACCGAGCGGGCCGAGCCACGCCCTACCCCGCCCTCGAAGCCGGCCACCAGCGCCGGCTTGTGGAACCGTTCTTTCAGCCGCCCGGCAACGATGCCGACCACACCGGGGTGCCAGCCATCGCCGGAGACCAATATAAAGGGGCTGTCAGCCTGAAGTTCGGCGGCCACCATGGCCTCGTCCAGAATTAGCTTCTCGATGGCCTGACGTTCGCGGTTATGGCTGTCGAGCGCCTGTGCATACTCAGTCGCCTGTGCCGGATCGCGTGCGGTCAGAAGGTCCGCCCCCAGCCCGCAGCGCCCCACCCGGCCGCCAGCGTTAATGCGCGGCCCCAGCACAAAGCCGAGATGATAGGTGGTAAAGGGTGGCTGAACCCCGGCCACCGCCGCCAGCGCCGCCACACCGGGGCGCTTCATGGCCCCAAGGCGCGCCAGCCCGCTTTGCACCAGCGCACGGTTAACCCCGATCAGGGGCACCACATCGCACACGGTGGCCAGCGCCACCAGATCAAGGGCATCGCGCAAATCAGGCTCTGTCGCGCCCTGATAGCGCCCGGCCACGCGCAGGTGACGGTTCAGCGCCACACAAAACAAAAACACGATGGCTGTGGCGCACAAATGGCCTAAGCCCGATGTATCGCCAGGCTTATTGGGATTGACGTGGGCGAAGGCTGTGGGCGGCACCTCGCACGCGTGATGATCGAGCACCACAACATCCAGCCCGGCATCCGCCGCGGCCTGTAACGGCCCCGCCGCCCCGGCCCCGCAATCAACCGTGATGACCAGCGAGACGCCCTCGGCCTTCAGCTTCAGCAGCGCGGGCGCATTGGGGCCATAGCCTTCCGTCATGCGGTCCGGCACATACAGCCGCGGGCGCGTTCCTACCGCCGCCAGAAAGTCCGACAACAGCGCCGCGCTGCACGAACCATCGACATCGTAATCGCCATAAATGGCGATCTGTTCGTGCTGGTCGAGAGCCGCGATCACCCGCGCCACAGCCTTTTCCATATCGGCCAGGCTCAGTGGTTCGGGCAACAGCCGTTTCAGCGTTGGTTGCAGGAAATCGGCAGCGGTTTCGTTACTGACGCCACGGCCGACCAGCAGGCGGGCTACAAACGGCGAAAGGCGGTGATCGCGTGCCATAGCCGCCACCACCGCCTCGTCCACATCACGCATCTGCCAGCGCCGCCCGGAGAAGGACTGCGCCACGCCCAGAACCGTTGTTACACCAGCATCCAAAGGCTATTTTGCCTCCATCGCCATCAGACAGGGCGGTGCCGATACGCAAGCAAGTTTGGCAATACCTTCCAGCGCGGCGCTGACCGCGCTTTGCGTTGTCGGGTGGGTGATCATCACGATCGACACGGCACGATCCGGCGTATGACCACGCTGCAACATGCTTTCGATCGACACACCGGATTTGGCCATGCAGCCCGCGATATCGGCCAGCACGCCCGGCATATCCTGCACCACAACCCGGACATAGAAAGCCGATTTGGTGCTGCCGCCCGGCGCGCGCTTCAGCGTTTTCAATTGCGCGGCGGGAATGCCAAAGGCGTAACCGATATTGCCCCGGGCGATATCGACGATATCGGCGACCACGGCATTGGCGGTGGGGCATTCGCCCGCACCACGGCCTTCAAAAAAGAAATGCCCGGCTTCGTTGGCATCGGCGACCACGGCGTTCAGCACACCATCGACATCGGCAATCGGCGTACCGGCAGCCACCATGGCGGGCTGGACGCGCATATCAATACCTTCGTCGGTTTCTTTGGCGATGCCCAGAAGTTTGATGCGATAGCCAAATTCGCGCGCAAAGGCGATGTCATCGGGCGAGATCTGCTCGATCCCCTCCACCGCCACAGCATCCAGATCGGGGGCCACGCCGAACGCCAGCGCCGCCAGCAAGGCAAGCTTATGGGCGGTATCACCACCGCCGACATCCAGCGTCGGGTTGGCTTCGGCATAGCCC